>JAZUCB010000128.1:0-4107 GCA_045638985.1 Clostridia bacterium | reverse complement strand
GGTGTTATTTTTTATAAAATGCAATCAAATATAAGAGAATGTTGAAAAATAATAAAAAATATGGTATAATAATATAGTGGAAGAAAAAAATATGAGTTTAAATAATTACGAAAAAAGAAGGGCATTTATTCCCTCACATATTAATATGGATCATTCGCTTTGGATGCCAGAAGGTTGCCACTTAAATAATGGTTATTATTATTTAAGTGATTCTTTGCATTTAGAACCTGAAAAAAAAGGGTTAAGTAGAGAAAAGTTTTGGGTTTTAAATTCAGAGGGTAAAAAACAAGCGATTTTTGCTCAAAACTTTGAAAGAAATGAAAACCTTTTAAGTTTAATTTATTGTGCAATTGCAGATTTATCAAATGTTTCTTGCATGAGTTCTGCGCCAGCTAAAAGAGTTAGTTATGCTTATAACGAACCAAATGAAATTGAGGGCCTAATTTCGCTAAATATTTGCGGTAAAGGTGTTGAAAGTTTAGAAAGTGCAGAAGAATTTTCCAAATCGGCCAAATCTATTTCTGATTTGAAAAGAGCATGTGAGGATTATGCAAAAAGCAATGGGTGTTTTGTTGATGATGAGTTCTCTGTTGATTTGGCAAAGCAAGCACTTTTAGATTATATAACTGCTGCAGGGGATAAAAGTTCTTTAGCGAATTATAATGTTGCTAGAATAAAAACTTCAAATGGCTCAATGCTTGCTGTTGCTCCTGCGTTAGATAATGGCTTGAGTTTTGGTTTAAGATCTAAAAGCTTTTGGTTTAGAAATAGACCTCAGCGCACAATTGAAAGATTAAATGAAATGAATTATTCTCAAAATTTAGATTACTCTAAAAAAGTTTTTTATAAAGAGTTTGGTGAAGTTTTGCCAATAATGCCTTTTTATGATGTTAAAAAGGGTGATGAGCAAGGTGAAAGAGAAGAGAACTTTTTAGAACAAATGAGTGTTTCTATTTTAGAAAATGCTGATCTTTTGGAAACATATAATAAAATGAAAAACATTAGTTTTGACCAAGTTAGAGGTGTTATGCAAAGTAGGCATAATGACCTAAATATAGGCGAAAATATCTATTATATGTGTGAAAGCGTTTTTAATCATAGGTTAAATTGCTTGAATCAAAAGTTTAATGAAATGAGTGCGTTAAAGGAAGAAAATCCTGGAGAATATCAAAGCATTGTTTTAACTATGCACGAAAGGTCAACTGAAAGTGAAGATATTATGGAAAATTAATTATTGAAATAAAAAAAACTTAGTAAGAATTATTACTAAGTTTTTTTTTTGTTAATTATTATCAATTATTAAATTCTTTCGTGAATTGTTCTTGAAATAACGTCATCTTGTTGTTCTTTAGTTAATTTGATGAAGTTAACTGCGTAACCTGAAACTCTGATTGTTAATTGAGGATATTTTTCTGGGTGATTTTGAGCGTCGATTAATGTTTCTCTATTAAACACGTTAACGTTCAAGTGGAAACCACCAGAAGTTGTGTAACCATCAATCATTGTAACTAGGTTAGAAACTTGTTCATCTAAAGATTTTCCAAGAGAATTTGGAACGATTGAGAAGGTGTTTGAAATACCATCTTGAGCGCAACAGAAAGGAATTTTTGCAACACTTTCTAGTGATGCTAGGGCACCGTTAGTGTCTCTTCCGTGCATTGGGTTAGCACCTGGAGCTAGAGGAACACCTGCTTTTCTTCCGTCTGGAGTTGTTCCAGTTTTCTTTCCATAAACAACGTTTGAAGTAATTGTTAAAATACTTGTTGTTGGAATAGATTCTCTGTAAGTTTGTTTTTTGCGAAGTTTATTAATGAATGAATTAACTAATTCAACAGCAATTGAGTCAACTCTATCATCATTATTTCCATATTTAGGGAAGTCGCCAGTTGTTTCAAAGTCAACAACCAAGCCGTTTTCATCTCTAATTGTTTTTACTTTTGCATATTTAATAGCAGAAAGTGAGTCTGCAGCACAAGATAATCCAGCAATACCAGTTGCGAAGAATCTTCTAACTTTGTTGTCATGCAATGCCATTTCAATTGCTTCATAGCAATATTTATCATGCATGTAGTGAATAACGTTTAGGGTGTTGGCATATAAATCAACTAACCAATCCATCATGTGGTCATATTTTTCCATAACTTCGTCGTAGTTTAAATATTCGCTAGTAATTGGTTCGCATTCAGGAGCAACTCTGAATTTTTGTTTTTCGTCAACGCCACCATTGATTGCATAAAGCAAGCATTTTGCAAGGTTTGCTCTTGCTCCGAAGAATTGCATGTCTTTACCAATTCTCATTGAGCTAACGCAACAAGCAATTGCATAGTCGTCGCCCATATCAGCGCGCATTAAATCGTCATTTTCATATTGAATTGAGCATGTTTTAATAGATAATTTAGTGCAGTATTTTTTGAAGTTTTCTGGAAGTTCTTTGCTCCATAAAACTGTTAGGTTTGGCTCTGGTGCAGAACCCAAGTTTTCAAGTGTGTGTAGCACTCTGAAGCTGTTTTTAGTTACTAAGCTTCTGCCATCAGTGCTCATACCACCAACTGCTTCTGTAACCCATGTTGGATCTCCAGAGAATAGTTCGTTATATTCTGGAGTTCTCATGAATCTAACCATTCTTAATTTCATAACGAAGTGATCCATGAATTCTTGAGCTTCTTTTTCTGTTAATATACCAGCTTTTAAATCTCTTTCAATATAAATATCTAAGAATGTTGAAACTCTACCAATACTCATAGCAGCGCCGTTTTGATCTTTAACAGCACCAAGATATCCAAAGTAAACTGCTTGAATAGCTTCTTTTGCAGTTTGAGCAGGTTGAGAGATGTCGCAACCATAAATTTGAGCCATTTCTTTTAAAGCAGCTAAAGCTCTAATTTGTTCAGAAGTTTCTTCTCTATCTCTAATAACGTCTGCAGTCATAACGCCATTTAATTCTTTAAGGTATTTTTGCTTTTCTTCAATTAATCTATCAACACCATAAAGAGCAACTCTTCTATAGTCACCAATAATTCTTCCTCTACCATAAGCATCTGGAAGACCAGTGATAACACCAGATTTTCTAGCAAGTCTCATTTCGTCAGTGTAAGCATCAAAAACACCTTGATTATGAGTTTTTCTGTATTTAGTGAAAATATCTTTAACTTCTTCGTCTATTTTAAAGCCGTAAGATTCTAAAGAACTTTCGCTCATTCTGATTCCACCAAATGGTTGTAAGCTTCTTTTTAAAGGAGCGTCAGTTTGAAGACCAACAATTTTTTCTAAATCTTTATCAATATATCCAGCAGCATGGCTAGTTAAAGTTGAAACTACTGAAGTATCTGCATCAAGAACTCCATTGTTTTCTCTTTCTTTCTTGAATAAAGCATTTAGTTTGTCCATTAATTTATCGGTGGCAGGGGTGGTTGATTCTAAGAATGATTCATCACCCAAATATTCGGTATAGTTTTTATTGATGAAATCTCTAACATCAATTTCTTTGCACCAATTTCCTTCAACAAATCCTTTCCATTGTTCCATAGTACATCTTCCTTTTATATTTTTAGTATTTTTTTTGCCAACTCAATTTCTTCATCTGTTGGCAGGGGAATATCTTTAAATGGATATTCCATGTTTAAATTTTCATATTTTTTTATTGCCATATTGTGATAAGGCAATACTTCAATTTTTTGAACATTGCTTAGAGTTTTAATAAAGTTTATGGTTTGATTTAAAATTTCTTCGCTTGAATTTACGGTTGGCACTAAAACATATCTTATCCATGTTGGGATTTTATTTTCACATAAATATTTAGCGAAACTTAAAACATTTTCATTGCCTAAACTCGTTAAATTTATATGAGATTGGTTATCAATATGTTTAATATCAAGTAAAACCAAGTCGGTGGATTTAATTAACCTATCAAATTTAGAAAGCAACTCTTTATTTGATGGATTAAATATAATTCCAGATGTGTCGAGGCAGGTGTGAATATTCCGCTGTTTGGCGAGGGTAAACAGCTCCAGCAGAAAATCGATCTGCAGCAATGCCTCGCCGCCGGTGACGGTGATACCGCCCTTGGCATAGAAATGCCGGTTCCGGTCATAGTCCCGCAGCAGGGAC
>JAZUCB010000127.1:0-1629 GCA_045638985.1 Clostridia bacterium | reverse complement strand
GTATGAAAATAAAAGAAGCTGTTAAATTTATATTAAAAAGCAATTTGATTAAATTTAAATATTTTAAAAAACCTGTGGTTATGGATTCTAATGAAACATTAGAATATATTCTTAAAAACAAATGCTCAATTGCAAGATATGGCGATGGCGAATTAAGTTTGATGGAAGGAAGAAATATTAAATTTCAAAATTATAGTGAAAATATTGCAAAAAGGTTAAAGGAAGTTTGCTCCACAGAGAATTGTCTTGTTTGCATTCCAAATATTTTTAATAAAAAATGTTTAAATAGTAAGTTAATAACTAAAGAAGAGTATGTTTTCTGGAAAAGGGCTAAACTGGTTTTTGGTGGTTTTTGGAATAAATATTTTTCAAAACAAGAAAAACTGGGAGATGCTTTTCTTTCAAGGTTTTATATAAGATATAAAGATAAAACTCCTATTGGAGAATATATTAATAAACTAAAGACATTATGGAATAATCAAAATGTTATAATAGTTGAGGGTGAAACATCTCAAATTGGCGTTGGAAACGATATGTTAAACAATGCAAAATCTATAAGAAGAATAATTTGTCCAAATAAAAATGCATTTGATTATTATGATGAGATTTTAGCAACAATTAAAAAACATTATAAAGATGGAGACATTGTTTTGTTGGCTTTAGGCCCAACCGCCACAGTTTTAGCATATGATTTAAGCCAAAGTGATATTTGTGCTTTAGATATGGGACATTTTGATATTGAATATGAATGGTTTTTGGCAAAAACAGATGTTAAAATCCCAGTCAAGAATAAACATGTTAACGAGTGTGGTACTATGGGCATTGTTAATAATAGCGATGCTCAGTATAATAGCGAAGTTGTTGATAGGATAAAGTAAATTGATAGAGATTAGTTTTAATAAACGCAGTTACAATAAATTTTTTAAGATAAGAGTATTCAAACTATATGTCAGATAAAAAAATACTATTAAATAACACAATAATGATGTATTTATTGAGTATAGCTAAGTTGGTTATACCTCTTGTTTCTTTACCTTATTTAACAAATGTTTTAACTAAAGATTGCTATGGAAGCATTGCTTTTGTTAAAAGCATTATAACCTATATGCAAATTTTAGTTGATTTTGGCTTTTTGCTTTCTGCAACAAAAGATATCGTGATTTTAATTAAATATGGTAAAAATACCAGTAAAGAAATTGGAAATACTCTTTATGCCCAATTGCTTCTTTGTATTTTTGCTATTGTTGCAATGATGATTTGTTGTTTCTGTTTTGATATATTGAGAGGTTATGAGTTATATAGTTTTTTATCTTTACTAACAGTATTATTATCAGTATTTTTATTTGAATATGTGTTTAAGGCTTATGAGCAAATGGGCAAAATTGCTGTTCGTTATGTTGTAACGAAAGTTTTAGCCCTTATTTTAACACTTATTTTTGTTAAAAATGATGGTGATATTTATTTAATTCCGATATTTGATATTATTTCTTCTTTAGTTGCTGTTGTGTTAGTAATTTTTCAATTAAAGAAATTAAATATAAAAATAGATTTTTCAATTAAAAGGCTTAAAGAAGGTTGGGCGTCATTAAGAAAATCTTTTATTTATTTTATTTCTAATTTTGCAACAAC
>JAZUCB010000126.1:0-2946 GCA_045638985.1 Clostridia bacterium | reverse complement strand
TCATATAAGTTAAGGTTATCTAGCAGAATTTTTCCTTTTGTTGGTTTTGTGTAACGCCTAATCATATCGAATATTTGCCTTTTTCCACTTCCTTTTTCACCTTTTATTAGGTTGATTCCGTTAGTTTTAAATGATATGTTTGCGTTTCTTAAATCAGATAATTGGTCATCAGATTTTTTGCATGAAACGTTAATTAATGCCAAGTTATATCCAGCGTTTTCTTTATTAATTTCACCATATTTAATCAATTCCTCATCGCTTAGGTTTAGAATAAGGTTAACTCTATCAACGTCAACTCTCATATTTTCTATGTTATTAGTTTTATCAAAAAGTGTGTTTAATTTATCGGTGCAGGTGGTTAGATAAGGAACAATTATTAAGTAAACAGTCATTTCCAAAGTGCCATTGGTAACGAAGTAAAGCATTAGGGCTGCTATTAAATAAACCACCACGTTCCAGCAAGCAAAATATAAATTAGTTTTATATGAGTGCAACATTTGATATTTGCTATATGCCTTTGAAAAATTTTGAACATTTTCAATCAATTCGCCTTCAAATTTCTTTTCGCCGTGAAGCTCTTTTATTATTGATTTTCCATCAATAATTTTAGAATATGATTTAAACATATCGTCTTTTTTCTCATATCTTTCAAGCATAAGTTTGCCAAGTTTTTTGTTAAAGAAATAATAAGCGAAGAAGTTTGCAACTCCAAGTGCGGTTACGATTAATCCAGCTAAATAATTTGAAGTATAAACCGTTATAAGCACGAAAGCAACTTGAATTGAATAAGCAATGAAACTTGCAATTGCATCTGGGAATTCGCTTAAATAGGTCATGTTGTTAAGAGCTATGTTAGTTATTTTTTCTTTTGAAACGTTGCTAAATTCAGTGCTTTTGCATGAAAGAATTTTATTATAAACCTTTTTTGCAACACCATAGCGAATAAACGATAATTGCTTAGTGTAGTAAACGTATTGGAAGTGCAGAGAGATATTTCTTGCAATAATAGTGAAGAGTTCTATTCCAAGGTTAAAAAAAGCACCACTCCAATTTTGAGCATACATGCAGTTAATAGTTCGAGCTGCAAAGATTGTTATTAAACTTAAGAAAATTGTGTGGCCGGCAAAAAACACTGTTTGGCCAACAAAATAACCTTTGTGTGGGTTGGTTAATTTCCACCAACGTTTAAAAATATTTTCCGATTTTTCATTTGTTTTTCTCATGAGCATATTATATTAAAATTTTTAAAAACTAGCAAACTTTTTTAAATGATAAATATATATAAAAAAAATCAGATTTGTTTTATATATCTAACTTGTTAATAATTTTAAATTCATTATGTTTGCCTTTTAAAGTTTATTATGATAATATTGCTAAGTTAATAAATTATTGATGATTTTGTTTTGAAAATTGATGTTTAAAATTTCTTATAAGAAGGATTTTGTAATTATATTTTCAAATTTTAATAAAAACGAATAGATAAAGATTGCTATGTAATATAGTAATGTGGGAGATATTATGGAGAAAATAAAAAACGCATTAAGTAGTTTATGGTGTATTCCAATTGTTTTATTTATAGGGTTATTAGGTTGGGCACTTGGAATTGATGTTGTTTCTGTTCCGATTGTTTGTGTGTTTGCAGGTTTAGTTTTGTTTTTCTGCGATGATGTGAAAAATGTGTTTATTGTTGTTTTTGCAATTCCATTCTTGCCAAACGGATTTAATATGGGGTCTGATTTTTACCTTTTAGGTGCAGGGGTTGCGTTCTTTTTTGTTGGAATTATTTTCTTTTTAATTAAGCATCTTGCAGTTAAAAAAACACCAGTGAAAAAAGGCAAATTGTTTTGGGGATTTGTGGCATCGCTTGTTGCGTATTTAATTGGTGGAATTTGGGGATATTTCAATGTTTTGAATGCGCTTATAATTTTGGTTTTAACAAGTGCAACATATTTTCTATATTGGGTTGCAATCAACTTCACAACCAATTTTAGAAAATTTATGAATTATTTGTTTATTGGAATTGGTGTTCTTTTATCTTTCCAATTGATCATAAGTTATGCAAAAGTTGAAGGCTCATTCTTCGAAGCAATAACAAGAAAAGGTGTTTGCTGGATTGGGCTTCAAAATATAAATGTTGTTTCAACTTATGCAATTTTTGCAATGCTTTCAACCTTCCAATTGGCGTTAAAGCATAAAAGAGATTATTTAATTGTTCTTGCAGGATTGTTATTCTTTGTTTTAAACTATTTCACTTATTCAAGAATGGGCTTATTAGTTTGCGTTATTTTATTAATTCCAAGTTTGATTTATATTTTCATAAAGTCAAGCAACAAAAAAATATTCTTAATAATTGCAGGGGCTTGCGTTGCACTTGCTGGAATCGCTTTATGGGTGTTCTGGGATAAAATTTCGCAAATATTTAACCACTATTTGTCATATGGATTTAAGGCAAACGGCAGAGATAAATTATGGCCATGGTGTTGGCAAAAATTCTTAGAAAACCCAGTGTTTGGAATAGGCTTTATGAGTGAAAATGTGCCTGGCATTAGCGCAAGTACAT
The DNA here is from genome assembly GCA_045638985.1 of Clostridia bacterium. GTDB lineage: Bacteria > Bacillota > Clostridia > Christensenellales > UBA1242 > UBA11490. Next base: position 386 of record JAZUCB010000126.1, on the reverse strand, counting down.
TTGTGCTTGCTCATAACACCGTTTTGCAATATTTAACTTCTTTAGGAATAATCGGCTCTCTTTTGATGGCTTATTATTTTGTTGAAAGATATAGAATTGCATTAACTAATTTTAATAGCGTTAAATTATTTAATTTGTTTCATATTTTAGCAATTGCATTATGTGGAATAACTGACCAAGCTCCTGCAAATGATGTTTTCTTAATATGCATAGGCGTTGCGTTAATTGCTGTTGCTGAAATTGATAGCGCAGAAAACCCAAAGGTTAAAAAAGAAAAGGTTTTGAGTGATAACGCTGAGAAAACTTATGAAGCAGAAAAAGATAATAAAGAAAATATTGAAAGCAAACAAGATGCAAAATCTTTAAGAAAAGATAATGCTGATAAA
>JAZUCB010000125.1:0-2243 GCA_045638985.1 Clostridia bacterium | reverse complement strand
ACCGCTTGGCCTCCGACTTCTATTTTTTGCTTTAATAATTTGCTCTGGAGTGCCCTCTGCAATAATTAAACCACCATTTTCTCCACCTTCAGGCCCCAAATCAATTATATAATCAGCACACTTAATAACATCTAAGTTATGCTCAATAATTAATATAGTGTTACCAGCATCAGCTAATCTATTAATTATATTAATAAGTTTTTCCACGTCATATAAATGCAAGCCTGTTGTTGGTTCATCAAGCAAATAAAATGATTTGCCAGTTGCTCTTTTGCTTAATTCGGTTGCCAACTTAACTCTTTGCGCCTCACCACCACTTAATTCTGTTGCTGGCTGACCAAGTTTTATATACCCCAACCCAACATCAACCACAGTTTGCAATTTATTTTTTATTTTAGGAACATTTTCAAAGAACTTGCAGGCTTCTTCAAATGTCATTTCTAAAACTTGATGAATATTTTTGCCTTTATATTTCACCTGAAGCGTTTCTCTATTATATCTTTTACCAGCACAACAATCACATTGCACATAAACATCTGGCAAGAAAAACATTTCAACTTTTTTTATTCCAGCACCACCGCAACACTCACACCTACCACCAGCAACGTTAAAGCTAAATCTGCCAGCTAAAAAGCCTCTTTCTTTTGAATCAGGTGTTTGAGCAAACAATTCTCTAATATCATTAAAAACACCAACATAGGTTGCAGGATTACTTCTAGGAGTTCTTCCAATTGGGCTTTGATCTATGTTAATAACTTTATCGAATTGATCAACACCATCAATCTTTTTATACTTTCCTTCAGGAAGATTGCTTTTATAAACATAGTTATAAGTTGCAGGATAAACAATTCCATTAACCAAACTACTTTTTCCACTTCCACTAACTCCAGTTATGGCAGTAACAACCCCAACAGGAATATCAACATCAATATTCTTTAAATTGTTTTGTTTAGCACCTTTAACACTTAAATAACCTCGATTAACCTCTCTTCTTTTTATTGGTACCTCTATTTTTCTTGTTCCATTTAAATATTGTCCAGTTAAACTATTTTTACATTTTTTTATTTGTTCAACGCTTCCTTGAGCAACAATCTCACCGCCATGAACACCTGCAAAAGGCCCTATATCAACTATTTGGTCAGCATTTTGCATAGTATCTGTGTCGTGCTCAACAACAATAACGGTATTCCCCAAATCTCTAAGATTAAGAAGTGTTTGAATTAACTTATCATTATCTCTTTGATGAAGCCCAATGCTTGGCTCATCTAAAATATAAATAACACCAGTTAAACCACTTCCAATTTGCGTTGCAAGCCTTATTCTCTGCGCTTCGCCACCACTTAAAGTTCCAGCCTTTCTAGATAATGTTAAATAATTCAATCCAACATTTTCTAAGAATTCTAATCTAGAAACAATTTCTTTTAGAAGAGGTTTTGCAATAACTTCATTACTTTTTGATAACTTTAAATTTCTAAAAAATTCTAACGCTTTTGAAACCGAAAGATCACATACTTCAACTATGTTTTTTCTATTAATTTTAATGTTTAAAGCATTTTTATTTAACCTATCACCATGACAAAGAGGACATTCTTTTTCTATTAAAAGTTTTGCATATTCTTGCTTCATATGCTCACTTTGAGTTTCTTTTGCACGCCTATCTATATTAGGAATAACTCCCTCAAAAGCAATTCCCTTATAATCGTTTATCCATGGAACAAAAGTTTTAATTTTTTCACCTTTAGTTCCATACAATATCATGTTTTTGCATTCATCACTTAAGTTTTTAAACGGAGTTTTGATGTCTTCATTAAAATGCTCACAAACTGCATTATAAAACATTCTCGACATTGTTCCATCATTCCAACCAAGAGAAGAAATTGCCCCCTCTAAAAGCGATAAATTTGGTGCTTTAACAACTTTTTCAACATCATATATTTGTTTAAATCCAAGACCTGAACACTCTTCACAAGCTCCAAATGGACTATTAAAACTAAATATTCTAGGGCTTATTTCACCAATCGAATATCCACAAGTTGAGCAAGCATGTTTTGTGCTAAATAGAATATCTTCATCACCATTTTTAACAACAACCACGCCATCAGCCAATTTTAATGCACCTTCAACGCTTTCAGTTAATCTTCTTTCAATTCCTTCTTTTATAATCAACCTATCAATAACAACAGAAATATTATGCTTAATATTTTTATCAAGCGAAATTTCATCACTTAAATCAACTATTTCAC
>JAZUCB010000124.1:0-3648 GCA_045638985.1 Clostridia bacterium | reverse complement strand
TAATTTTTGTTATATAAATTTTTGAAAAGTTTTATTTTAGATTTTTTAATAACCCAATTACACATTTTCATTGCGGTTTTAGGCATAATGGAATAAAAGAAGTTCATAAGTTTTGCATCTTTTCCCAATATCATTCGGATTTTTCTTTTATGAATGCCTTTTATAATTTTTTTGCAAATTTTAATGCAATCAGAGCATATAAAATCCATTAATCTGCTATTATCAATTTCTTCTTGGTTTCTAAAAATTTCAGTTTTTGTAAATCCAGGGCAAATCAAACTAACAAACATTTTATCTTTTAATTCAAAAGTTAAACACTCAGTTAATGCTTTTAAACTTGCTTTAGATGCAGTATAAATGCTTGTTCCGGCTATTGGACAAAGTGGGGCAGAGCTGGCAATATTTATAATAGCAGGTGATTTTGAATTCGATAATATAGGAAATAAGTTTTTGATTGAATAAATGCATGAAAAATAGTTTGTTTCCATTATTTTTTTGCATTCATCAATAGTGTAATTACTAAATTTATTAAATGTTGGAAGTTGGCCAGCGCAATTAATCAATATGTCATAATTTTTGCCAGCCAAACTTAGTTTTTCAACTAATTGCTCCCAACTTTTTTCATCTGAAACATCTAAAAGTTCAAACTCAAATAAACTTGGATTTTTTAATGATTTTTTAACATTTTCAAGCTTTGTTTGGTTTCTTGCTATTCCTAGAATCTCGCAAGAAAATGAATTGCTTAATATTTCAACTAAGCCTTTACCAATGCCACTAGATGCACCGGTGATTATAACTTTTTTGTTATATAACCAACTTTTTTCAGGTTTCAAAACTATTCCTCAATATTTTTTTTATTTTTGCGTTTTGCAATTAAACGGGTAAATAACTTTTGAATTTCAACTAATGGAATAATTAAAATTGCACTTCCAACAGATATTGCCCATTCAATTAATGTTAGGCTTGTTGTTCCAAAGAATGTTTGAAGGAAAGGAACTAAAACAACAAGTAATGTTAACGCCAATCCGCCAAGGAATGAAAAGTTTATAAATTTATTTCCAAATGGATTGCTTCTGAAAATTGAGTGATTGTTTCTTGTGTTGTAAGAATGGAATAATTGAATTAAGCATAAGGTGATGAATGCCATTGTCATAGCAACACTGTGGTTTGCGACTCCATCACTTAAAACATAGTTTCCTATGCAGAATGAAGTCATAGTTAATGCAGTTTGGAAAATACCTTGAACAATAATGTTTTTACCAGTTTGGCCGGCAAATAAACTAGATCCACTTTTTCTAGGTGGTTCGTTCATAACGCCTTTTTCTGCTTTTTCCACGCCTAATGATAGAGCAGGGAATGAATCGGTAACTAAATTAATCCATAAGATCATAACAGCTGATAAGAAATCAACTCTTAAGAAAATGGTTGCAATAAATAAACATAAAACTTCAGCGATGTTTGCTGATAATAAATATTGAACAGCTTTTTGAATATTGGAATAAACTTTTCTTCCTTCTTCAACGGCAACAATAATAGTGGCAAAGTTATCGTCTGTTAAAATCATGTCGGCAGCGCCTTTGCTAACGTCTGTTCCAGTGATTCCCATTCCAATTCCAATATCGGCAGTTTTAATTGAAGGGGCGTCATTAACTCCGTCACCGGTCATGGCAACAATAACATTAATAGATTTATAAGCTTCAACAATTCTAACTTTGTTTTCAGGGCTAACTCTAGCATAAACTTTATATTTAGTTAAATTTTTCATAAATTCTTTTTGAGATAATTTATCCAGTTCTGCACCTGTTATGCATAAGTCGTCATCGGAATAAATGCCTATTTGTTTTGCAATTGCAACAGCCGTATCGATGTGGTCACCAGTGATCATTATTGCCTTCATTCCGGCTTTTTTGCAGGTTTGCACAGCTTTAACAACTTCTTTTCTAGGTGGGTCAATCATTCCAACTAATCCAACAAAGATTAAGTCTTGTTCGTATTCGTCTTCTGGGCTATTTTCTTTATATGCTAATGCTAAAACTCTAAGAGCATCGCTAGCCATATTTTTGTTGGCTTGTTTAATAATGTTTTTATCATCTTCCGTTATTTCTCTAACGGTGGTGTTGTCTAATATTTTAGTGCATCTATTTAAAAGAACGTCAAATGCACCTTTTGTGTATGATCTTAAATTTCCATTAACCATTTGATGAACGGTTGTCATTAACTTTCTTTTGCTATCAAAAGGAATTTCGTTAATTCTAGGTCTGTTAACTTTCAATTCGCTTATAGATACGCCTAATTTTTTAGCGTAAGCAGTTAGGGCAGTTTCGGTTGGGTCACCAACTAATTTATCTTGATTTTCAATGGTGTCATTGCAAAGCGCCAATCCAGAAACAAGTTCTTTTGCAGAATAATCGTTATGATTAAGGTCCTCTTTGTAATATAAGCCATTGCTAGGGGTGTATAATTGTTTTACTGTCATTTTATTTAGTGTTATTGTTCCAGTTTTGTCTGAACAGATAACTTCACAACAACCTAAAGTTTCAACGGCAGGAAGATTTTTAACTATTGCATTTTTTTCGCTCATTCTTTTAACGCCAATAGCTAAAACTATTGTAACAACGGCAGGTAAGCCTTCAGGAATGGCTGCAACTGCAATAGCAACTGCTGTCATAAAACTTTTTGATATTTTGCTTGCAAATGTTCCTGATGCTTCATTAAAGAAAGATGCAATGAAAATTACTAAAGCAACACCAAGAACAAGAATTGATAAGATTTTAGCTGTTTTTGCTAGTTGACCTTGAAGTGGGGTTTGGGTATTTTTTTCTTCTTTAAGCATGTTAGCAATTTTTCCAACTTCAGTGTTCATACCAGTTGCAACAACAACACCTGTTCCTCTTCCGTATGAAACCACGCTTGAAGAATAAGCCATATTTTTTCTATCACCTAGTGGAGTGGTTTCTTTTAAAACGCAAGTGTGGTCTTTTTCGGATGGAACTGATTCTCCGGTTAGGGCAGCTTCTTCAATTTTTAAAGATGCAGAATCAATAAGTCTTAAGTCTGCTGGAACAACGTCACCAGCTTCTAAAATAACTATATCGCCAATAACCAACTCTTCAGATTTAATTTTGCAAACTTCGCCATCTCTTAAAACTTTTGCAAATGGTTTATTGATATTTTTTAAGGCTTCGAGTGCATTATTTGCTTTTTCTTCTTGAACTAAACCAATAACGGCATTAATAATAACTATTAGTAAAATTATTCCGCTATCAACTAAATCAACATACTTTTTTTCAACTATTGCTAGCACTGCTGAAATCAACGCTGCAACAATTAAAACGATTATCATCATATCTTTTAGTTGGTCGAAGAATCTTCTAAATAAACTCTTACGTTTTGCTTCAACTAACTCATTTTTTCCATACTTTTCCAAACGTTTGGTGGCTTCATTAGTTGATAAGCCATCTTTAGAAGTTTTTAAGTCAGTTAAGCAATCATCTTTTTTAATTGAATGATAAACTTTCATAATTTTCTCCTTATTAATTTAGTGTATATAAACTATAAAATTATACATAATTTAAATTTATTTAACAGACGTTTCCATCTAATAATAAAAATTATTTTCAATAGAAAATGAAACGCTTAAATTTTTAT
>JAZUCB010000123.1:0-14441 GCA_045638985.1 Clostridia bacterium | reverse complement strand
AAAAAACATTTCTATTATAAAAAAACATTTTAAATACCAATCACCCACTGCAAATTTCAAAACTTTATTCATAAATAAGAATTCATTTAACAAAAAACATTGAATTAATAAAAAAGCAAAGGAAAATTTCCTTTGCTTTTTTATTTAATCTCTAAGAGAACTTCTATTAGCCGTTAAGATCAAAGCATTTATTATTAAAATTCAAATTCAATTCTAAAACTCAACTAGAACGCCACTTTTCTAATTGAGTTTTAGAATCTCATATTCAATCTCTAATCAAACCTTATCACTTAAAGTCCAACTTCAGCCTCTAATTCAGATATTGGTTTTCTTAACTCAGAATCAAAGATTCCATCGCTATTGTAGTTTCTATAACTACTAAATATAGACCTATTATCACCTAAATAGCATGCCTGATTTACTGAGTAAATGGCATCAGAATTATAGTAGTTATTACTAAACGCCAAATTCGGATAAACCATTCCAAGAGCAGCTAATGGAGAATATCCATTTTGAATTTGAGTAGTTACGTCAGCATAATTAGATTCATAAACAAACGTATAGTATAATTCTCCCACTAACGCACCACAATAATTGGTTGCCCCTGATGGAAGACTCGATGAAATTCCAGATAGAACTTTATTATTAATAATTCTATAATCATTAGATTCTGGTTCTGCATTACTATTAGTTATATCTCCTGCTAAACCACCAACATAGAAACTATTACCACTACCAAAACCTGAAGCAATTGTAACACGAATACCAGAAGAATAACTAGAAGAAGAATTAAGCGCAACATAACAATCTCTTATTGTTACGTAACTAGCACTTCCCACTAATCCACCAACATAAACAGAACCAGTTCCAGAAACTTTAGTGCTTTTTGCAACATCCACTGCAACATAGCCTTCAGAAACATATGAATTAATAATCCTATTTGAAACAAAACCTGCCAATCCTCCAATTGAACCTTTCACAGCCACAGTTGGAGTTTTAGCACCTGAAGCATTAACTGTTCCAGTATTGTAACTATTCTCAATTATTCCAACATTGCCAGCAAGTCCACCAAGGCTATTAACTTTGTCTCTAGATGATTGAATATAGCCAGTGTTATATGAATCATATATCTCAGTAGCCGTTCCAGCAAGCCCACCTTGATATAATGCTCCAAAACTACTATGAGTTTGGGTTGTAAGTGACATAAATAAATCTGCTGATGTTTGAACATCTGCTAAGTTAGAAGAATTTCTAATTATTGTTGCAGTGCCTGCAAGCCCTCCAGCATAAACATATTTAGAATAATCATTTTTAACATAAATATATCCTTTATTAATGGAATCATTAATCTCACCACCTATTCCAGCAATTCCGCCAATATAAACAGTATAATCGCTGTTTGTTGTTAATGAAACTCTAGTGTTGTTAACGCAACTATTAATAGTGGTTAAACTATTACCCAAACCAACAATTCCACCAGCATGAACACTACCACTTCCAGCAGAAAAATCTATATCATAGGTAATAATATTATTACAATTAGATATTATTGTTGCACCATCTGCAATGCCAACTATTCCAGCATAAACAATTTTAGCTGAAGAAGTGTTATCAAATGCCACACTGGCTTTAACTGTTGAAGCATTTTCAACTGATGCACCATCATAAGCATGCCCCACTATTCCTGACACTATGAAATAGTTTGAAGATGATAAATAAGAACTAGTTGAAACATCAACTTCTGCAAATCCAAATGTTACACTGCAGTTTTCAACTCTTCCATATAAGTGTTCAACTAATCCAGCATTAACTTCTCCAATAGTTTCAGCTTTAATCATTGTTGTTATATTTAAGTTTTTAACAACACCAGTTTCACTAACCACTTTAAATGGAGCCTTAGTGCCTGTTATTTTATTACCATTTCCATCATAAGAACCATAGAAGTTCTCTAACGGTGTTGGGTTCACTAATTCTAAAGCTGTTTGCTTAAAGTAATATTTATAATTAACATCGCTAAGTGTGTGTAACACGAACTCCCAATCTTCTAAACTTCTAATTAATATTGGATCATTCTCTGTTCCACTTCCTTCAACCATATGCCAAACTGCATATAGCATAACTTCGTTATTAACAGCATGTTCACTAACAAAGTTATCATTAATAACAATGTTTTCACTAAGGCTATAATCTTTATCATTTCCATTAACAAACGACCAACCAACAATTATTTTATTTGATGCTGAAACCATAACATTAGAAGATTTAACAGGTCCATATTTCTTAATAACTTGAGTGTCGATTATTCCATCAGCATAATATTTAATGGTTAATTGAGTTTCTAATTTTTGGCTTGTGTGATATGCAAATCCGTTATTCACGTCATTTTCAATATCCCACATTCCATCAGTGTTAGATTCATCATAGAAATCCCAATTATCATGAATAATTTCTTGATCTAAATCTTTATTTTGAACATATGTTAATAACTCTTCTCTGCTAACTGCATTAAAGTTTTCAACATCACTCAATGCAATTCTTCCATCATAATCAATTTTATAATTGCCACTTTCATTTAAAACTGTTGTTAAGTTTTTAATGCTATATTGATATGAAGATGGATACCAGTAATAACCAATTAACACATTAGTTAAACTATTCAAATCTGAATTTCCAACAACATAGAAACCATTAACTTCAATATTAACATTTACGTTAGTATCAGTTAAACTGGTTGAACCTATATAGCCAAGCATACCACCTTTTTCTAAACTCGAAACACCACTTAAATCAACATTTTCTTCAAAAACAACATATGAATTTTCAATGCTCACATTAATATTGGTTGTATTTGAATAATTATAAGAGTTATAACCAATAATTCCACCAACATAACCACCTAAATAACTGCTAACATAATCAATAATTGCATATGAATTAACAACGCTTAAACTAATAGAATCTGAAGCATAACCAATCATACCTCCCAATCTATTATATGAATTAGATGTTATATCCATTTTATTTGCATTATAACTATCTGTTATTTGAATTGATGAATTTGAGTCAGCACAACTTATTAATCCACCAATATAATTTTGATAAGAACTATAAGCAATCACGTTGCCTTCATTATGGCTTCCTATAATGTTAACAGAATCAACTCTTCCCAATAATCCACCTAAATATAAATTTGTAGAACTGCTAATATTAATTTCAAAATTTCCATAGTTATGGCAATCTTCCATATCAGCTATTGAAGTGTTTATCATGTAGCCAACTATTCCACCAACATATTGAGTTGATTTTGCTTCACTAATTATGGTTCCAAAGTTAAGTAATCCTTTAAGTGTCGATGCATTGCTTTCGCAAACAACTCCACCAGCGTAACCTCCAGTCACAGTTATATTTCCAGAGTTTATGCAATTAACAGCCGTCGCACGTGAATTTGAAATAGAATAAATTACCCCTCCAATATTTGCTCCAATTAAATCGCCGTTGTTAATTAAATTATTAACACTGGATGTTGTTTGATAAACCACGCCACCAACATTTGTTCCAGAAACATTTCCATTATTAGAACAATCAGATATAACGGTTGCACTGCTAGTGCAAACAACGCCACCAACGTTTGTTCCAGAAATTTCTCCATAGTTATATAATTTACTTAAGCTTGCTTGATGGGCAAGGCCCACAACTCCGCCAGCTCCAGAACCTTCAACAACAGCTTCCACTTTACCATAGTTAAATAAATTATTTATTTCACCGTTCAAAGCAACAACAGCTGCAACTCCACCTATAAGAGCACAATTTTCAACACCTCCACCCAAAACAAGATCTAACAATGCTCCATCAATTAGCTTAGATGCATAAACATGTCCATTATTAACGCAATTAACTAATTTTTTATTCATTGCAGAAATTCCAACCACTCCTCCTGCAATACCCCCAATAACTTCTCCATTATTAGTGCAGTTTTCAAGGGTGTTAACATTTATGCCAACAATTCCTGCAGCAGAACCATCAGCATTATTAATTCTTGCATTATTAACACAATTAGTAATCGTTCCAATATTTATAATCGCAACTCCAGCCACTAATGATGTTTTGAATGCATGTTCAAATCCTATTTCACCATTAACAAAAACATTATTAATTAAACCATAGTTGTAAATAGTTATAACACTTTCATTAAACATGCTAAAGTTAAATCTAAAGTTTTCTCCATTAATAGCAACAGAATTCAACCTCAAACCATATTCTTGGTTAGTTGAATTGATTGTTAAGTTTTTAACTGAACCATAAACGTTATAGAATAAAGCTTCAGTTTTAACTGTTGTTATTGTTTTATTTCCACCATCAAAATGAGCAAGCAATGAATGAATTCTAACCAATCTTAAACTTGAATCTCTTCCCTCAACCAAATCAGCATTTAACTTAATATATGTGTTTTCTTTTCCACCATAGAAATTCATAATTAAATTATATTCTTCAATTGAGTTAATCAACCATGGGTTAGCTTGAGTTCCATTTTGATTAGCTCCATTCGAATAAACCGCATATAATGTAACGCTTGAGTTAAAGTATGAATCAAAACTAACCAAATTTCTATCTATAAAATCAATAGATTTTCTATTTTTATCCATCGACCAACCAATAAATGACTTACCTGCAGGAATAACGGTATTTGCGTTTAATTTGGTTGGAACATTAGCCTCAATAACTTGAGTTGTTTTATCTGATGCAGTAACATGCTCAAATGTTATTGTTATATTACCCTCATCTTCTTCATCTTTAACATATGGCAATGAGTTGTTAATATTATCATCGCTAACTCTATTCCAAATTTCTGAGAAATCCCAACTTGAATATATTGGGCTACTTAAAATTTCACCATAAATATAATCATTTAATACTGAACTTGAAATAATTGTGTTTATTTCAACTCCATCAAGTTTAAACACTAGCGGAATATTATAATTAGTTGTTGTGTTGCTATCAACTAAATCCCAGTTATGATTATTAGAATCAACATAAGCAAATGCATATTCAACACCACTATTTTCAATAGATGCAAAGTTGCTAAACTCAAAGTTTTTCCCTCCATCTACGCTAATAGTTCTGTAAGCAATTGCAAGACCAGCTGCACCATTTAATAATTCAATTTCACCACCATTGAAAGTGTTTGTTAATTGAGTTATGTGAGTTGCAATTCCGCAAGCAACTCCATAATAAGAGGTTAATTTACCTATATTAAATGAGTTTGAGATATCAACAAAGAAAGTCATTCCACTTGCATAATAAGGATCACATGCCACTAACCCAGCAACAATATTTCCATAAATATTTCCAGTATTATATGAATTCGCTATATCTATGGCCACAACACCCATATATGAAGCATATAATCCACCACCAACAGAGTTTGCAATAATTGTTGCAGTGTTATAAGAGTTTGAAATTACTGTAGTACCTGAAACCGCAGAACCAATTATTCCACCAACATATGAACCACTCAAAGTTTCGCAAGCATTATAACAACTATCAACATTTACTTCCATTGCCTGACCAACAATTCCGCCAACATAACCACTACTAATAACGTTTCCATAGTTATAACTATTGTTAACGTTTAAACCTTTAACATTAATAAATCCAGCAATTCCACCTGCAAAAACTTGAATTGTTTCTGGCGAATTATCCGAATCTGCAACAGGTATAATATCAACTGGTTTAGTCGCACTAACCATTCCATAGTTAATCATCTTATAGCATGTGGCCCCATCATTTTTTTGCTCTGTTGCTTCTATCATACCAATAGTTCCACCAACAATAATCCTAAAGCCTTTTTCAACAACCACATCGCCATAGTTAACAAAGGCTGAACAGAAGTTTACTGACCATTGGCTCGAGCCAGTTGAAAGAGTTGTTGCTCTAATTGCTCCAATAATTCCGCCAGCAGTAACAACATAAGAACCAATATAATCAGGGTCGCAACCAGAATTTGTTGTTATAGAACTTGTTCCAGTGCTGGTTAACTTTCCATTATCTGAAACATTAATATCACCATAGTTGGTAATTGTGCCTATTAGCCCACCGCCATTTTTAGCTATAACGCCACCAACATATAAATTTGGAGCAGTAATTCTAACACTAATATTAGCTCTGTTTATAACGTAAGCCATAATAATGCCTTCATCAAATGCAACAACCGGAGAAACTCCAACTTCGCAATGGCCATCTTCGCCTAGGCTTAAACCACCATTAGCCTTATAATTGCCGATAACATTAATATTAGAACTTGCATTAACGCTCACAAGCATTATATTAGCACTTGATTTAGCAAAACCAACCAATCCAGAATAAGCATGTTTCATTCCATCTTCTGAAGATATTGCTACTAAGTCTCCATTAATAACTATCTTTAACCCGCTGATGCCACCATATAAGTTTTTAAATAGTGGCTCACCACCAAGAGTTGAAATAGTAATATTATATAAATCTTCAAATTCTTCCATATTTAATGCTGAATTTAAATCTTCATTGTTAACATACCCACTTAAGTATCCTCTAAACTCATTAACTCTAACTAATCTTGCACCTTCAGTTTCGGTGATATTTGCATCTATTCTATAATAAATGCCCTCTTGATCACCCAACATTCCTAAGAATGCATTATAAGTTTTGGTTGAGTTAATAATGTAAGGATCATCTTCTGTTCCTGATCCCATGTTCTCAGGAACAATAACTGCATAAAGCGTAATATCTTCCGTAATCGTAACTCTTTCACCTGCAAATGCAAATTTCTCATAAACTTCGTTTTTAGCATAACCAATAACGTTGTAATCAGAAATATATGGTTTCATTAATTGCGAAACGCCTTTAATGAAATATTGCGTATCGGTGAATGTTCCGTTTTCTGTTTCATAAATAATAGTTGCAGTTGCAATAAACTTCTCATCATAGATGAAATTCAAATATGATTCATCTATCACTTCTAAACCGATGAAATGTTTATCAAAATCAGAACTATTTAAAATTGTTCCATTAATGGTTATGCTATGCGATGGGTAAGTGTTTTGTTTTTCCCATTTAGCGCTATCAAAACCATCAAAGTTATTTATTGCATTATAAATATTTTCATATGAATCAAAATAATGCATAAATTCATTCGTAGCCACATAAATCGTGTAAGGAACGTTTGTTGTGTAAGGAGCAAATGTTTGAGTTGCTTCCTTATAAACATAGAATGAAGCCACATTTCCATTTGTATTATATAATTGATAACCAGCATTGTTTGCATCAGTTGCAAATGTGTTTCCATTATTTGAATCACCATCTAGAATAGCAAACATTGTTCCAGGAATTGTGTATTGTCCATTGTTTGCAATGTCAACACCTCTAACCTTATAGAATAATCCAAATGCATTTGCAGTTGAACTTCCGTTCAAATCAATGCTTCCAGCATTATATAAATTAGTAATATTTAAACTTACTTTATGACCATAACCAATTAAACCAGTTAAAATTGCAGTTTGTGATGGATCGGTTAACTTAATTGTTCCAGCATTAAATGAATCAGTTAATGTTGCGTCTTTGTTAATTTCAACATATAAACCAGACGCAATTGAAGTTTTTTCATCACCCAAATTAATTGAAGTTCGCTCAACACCATCTAATTCAATATTTCCTAAGTTGTAGTTGCCTTTATATTCAGCTCCACCTATATCACATGCAATTCCACCAGCCACACTTGAAGCATGAATATTTCCAGTGTTATAGCAATCAATTATGCTTCCTCTAGCATTAGAAACTATAATTCCACCAACATACACACCTTCTAAATCTCCAATATTAAAGGAAGAGCTAATATCACCATTGAATTCGGCAGCAATTCCACCAACAGTTTCGCCCTTAATATAACCTGCATTATAGCAGTTTTCAATTATAACTGATGGTTCTACTAGGTTTAATGAAACCACTCCAGCTGTTATGCCACCTAAAACACAATCACCAGCTAATTCATAGTTTGAAGAAATAATGTTTCCAAAGTTAGCACAATTAGTTATTGAAGCATTATATAAATTTGTTGTGTCTGAAGAATATGTCAACCAACTGCCAATTATTCCACCACCTACTATAGAAAAATCTTCTTTTGCGTTAAATTCTATGTTTCCATAGTTAAAGCAAACATCAATATTAATTGAAATGTTTGTTGCAGCGCCAACTATTCCACCAATTAAAGTTTCACTATCAGTCTTAATATCTCCGTGGTTTGAACTATTAGTTATTGAAATAACACTTCCGCCTTCAATTGTGCTTCCAACAATTCCACCAACATAATACCCTTCAGCATAAGTTCCAGTCAATCCGCTCTCATTAACTGTTATCGATCCATAATTTATTGCTTTATCAATAGAATAAGGATCCACATTTGAATCATTCATTCCAAATTGTCCAACTATTCCACCAATATTAACAGGAATCTCTGTTACGTTAACACTTCGATTTTCTGAAAGAATATTTCCATAGTTTGCAACTTCTCTTATAGTTTCAAAACTACTAGCAAAGCCAAATAATCCACCAATTGACCCAGTTATAGTTGAATATATATCTCCATGGTTAACGCAATCAAGCACGTTAGATTTAAAGCTATATCCAAATCTTCCAGCGATTCCACCAATATAACCACTAATATCTTTAACATTCACTGAAACATTTCCATAATTAGCAGAATCTTTTAATAAAGAAACATTTAAGTCTCCTGCAATTCCACCAACATAGATATTTGAACTATTATAAACTGCCCTTGTGTTAACAGTTATATTAGCATAGTTAATAATATTTTGAAGTTGACCCATAATATATGCATATCCAAACACACCACCAGTGTGTGATCCAGTGCTTATGATTTCAGCAATAGTTGAATCACCTTCAACACCGTTAGTTAAATTATTTATAACAACATTATTTCCCGCAACTTCAATAGATCCAACTAATCCACCCATTTTTTCGTCTTGTTCACTCGAGAATGTTTCTGAAACAAATAATAATTTTCCTTTGTTTAACAAATTAGAAATTTCAATATTTGCACCAGATAATGCAACAACTCCGAATATTCCACCAACATCAAAATGAGCTTCTTTGTTAACTGATGAAAGTTTAATATTTCCATTATTAACTAAATTGGTTGCTTCAAGTGAAGAAATTGCATTTTGAACTTGAACACTTCCAATTATTCCACCAATATAAGCAGAATCCAAATAAGATAACACAACTTCATAGTTAACATTATTAATTATGTTATTTAAATCAACATTTTTAACATTCATTGGGTTTAATCCAGCAAATAAACTTCCGATTGCCATATCAAAACCATCAACGCCTTCAATTAATTCACTAGAACCATTAATAATAACGTTATTAACGCTAATATTTCCTTCAGCAATTTCAGCAAACACTGCAGAACCTCTCATTGTTTGCCCCATAAATGAAACGTCATACGCACTTATGCGATCATTTGTTAATTTAGCATAACTAAATGATCCAGAGAATGAAGCAAATAATGCTTTGCCTCCTAGCATATGAATTTCAAACACTCTATCATCATCACTAGTAGCATTATCATTAATAGCCGTGTAGTGCCCTTTAAATGTTAAACCTCTAACTAATGTTTTTCCATTTTCGCTAGGATCAGATTCATCTAAATCTGCCACCTGCTTAATCCAAACATTTTCATTATTTTGAACCAAAGGCATAATTGAATTATATTCATCAATAGAACTAATCAAATATGGATCTTCTTCAGTTCCACTTCCACTAACGTTAAACCAAATAGCATATAAATCAATATTTTCTTCTTGAACTTCAATAATAGCGCCGTCTTCAAATTCAACTTCGCCATTTGCTGAAGTTGCCCAACCTAAGAATAATGCATTTCCTTTAGTGAAAGGTTTTGCAGGTAATATTAGTTGCGAATTTGGAATTGTTGCAACTCTAATATCTTCCCCTTCTCCTCCGTTTGCATGTAGGTTAACGCTAACTGCCCAAACAGCATATAAATTTAAATCCAAGTTAACAAGCACTGACTCTCCATCAGCATAAGCAACTTTTCCATTTGGAGTTTTTGCCCATCCTAAGAAAGATCTATTGCCGTTAGTGAATGTGTTTAATGGTAATGCATATCTGAATCCAGATAACACTTCCATATCTGCCATTATTCCTTGTCCGCCATTAGCGTTAAAGGTAACAACAACGTTTTCAGGAGGTAATTCTCTGAAGAATGGTAATTGATTATTTATTTCTTCACTAAACACCCAATCTGTTGTTGTGTTAATAGCATCTTTAATATATGCAATGTTCCAAGGAGTATCGTTATATGGTGGATAAGTGAACAATGCATCTTTTCCATAAATCGTGTTGCTAAAGTCGCAACCGCCATTGCCATCAGTTATTGGAATTATTTTTCTAAGTGCACTTTCTAAATCAGTGTAACTATCAGCAACGTTTAATCCTTGAGAATTTAGCAATAATCCACCTGTGCTAGTGTTAATTCCCAAATCTAATCCAACAGCCAATTTGCAATAGCCATCGTCGGTTACTGTTAATGTTTCAACCACTTCTCCTAAGTATTGGAATTGTGGTTCATTCACAGATGTATAAATTCCAGGTCCATTAGTAATTCCACCGGCATAAATAAATTTATAAGCAAAACCAATTAATCCACCAGCAAAATCAACCTGACCATTATTATATAATGTTTGAATATTAAAGCTTGGATTATTTAAAGCTTGCGCAATAACAGAGTTAAACGCACCAGACATATTTGGATCATTTATAAGAGCTAATGGTCCACTAACGCTAACTTTGCCCAAGTTTAGAGAATTAACAAATCCATATCCCGAATATCCAAGTTCAGATTCTCCAAAACCAACTAATCCACCAGCAACACTTGTGAATGTGGTGTTTATAACTGAAACTTCACCAATGTTAAATGAATCAAACACTCCTATCACATAATATCCAGTTGAATAACCTACTAATCCACCAGCAGCCATCATTGTAAACGATAAACCAGTAAGTTCTGATAAAGGAGAAATAGTGTTTGTTGCATCTGCTGTGATTTCTCCAGCATTATAAACGTTATCAAAAATCAAATCAATATTAATTGTATCGTTCGAAGCAATTCCACCAACTATTCCACCAAGAGCAGTTGTTGGTTCAAACACTCCTGATTGCAAATCAATTGAATCCCCTAGCAAATGATAAACAGGGTCTGTTTTTAACGTTCCTAAGTTATAAGAATTAGAAATATTGCTAATAGTTCCAACCCATGCACTTGTAGCCGAAATCGCTCCAACAATTCCTCCTGCACTTGTCCTTGCAGACAGTTGTGGAATAACCATTTTAATAAGCTCTTCAACCAACAAACCACCTAATCCAATTGATTCATCTAATTCACCCATTGAAACAACAATCGCTTCTTTTAATAAATCATGCAAACCACCACGAACATAAATTTCACCAACATTGAATGCTTTATTAATATTAACCACATTTGCCACTGCCATACCAACAATTCCACCAACAGCAGATGGAAATTCTGAGTCCATTATAGTGTTCACAGAAATGTTTCCATAGTTATAAACATTATCAATATCAAGATTATTTATAAATCCAACTAAAGAATCTTCACTACCAACATAGTTTCCAACGAAGATTCCACCAACCGTTGTTTCAGATATTGCATCAACTGTTATGTTTCCATAGTTATAAGCATTTGCAATTGTGATATTACCCATATATTGAAGGTTTGTTAAATCTGCATTAAACTCTTCGGTTGTTAATTTCCATACACCAGCAGAAATGGTAATTCCACCGAATAAACCTGCCACAAAGGTTTTATCCATATTAGCATAAACGGTTATATCCCCAGTATTTCTATTTGCATTTTCTGCATCTGGGTTAAACTTAAAGTCATTTCCAGCCCCATCAGACATAATTGCACCATAAATACCAGCAACGCAATAAACTGCAAACATACCATTTTCTGTATACTCTTTAAAGCCTTTAACTTGGAATAGCTGGTCTTTAGCTGTTATATTTCCATTATTAGAGCAATTAACAAAGCCAATTTCCGCAGGGGTTGCTCCCATGGCTAATCCCATAATTCCACCAACTATCACTTGTTCTTTTAAAAGTTGAGCAGTTTCAATTCTTTCAACATTAATGTTTCCATTGTTTTCACAGTTAACAAAGTTTCCTGCTTGCATAACTGATCCAACAAGTCCTCCAACCACAATGCTATTAGTTGTTACACTTATATCACCGTTATTAATGCAGTTGTTAGCAATTATCCTCTGAGCCGTACCAGCAATACCACCAATCATATTAGGTGATATTCCTATAATATATTTAGCGTCAATATCTCCATTATTAACAACATTATTAATTGGTTGAACAACGTCTAGAGCACCAGCGATGCCTGAAATTACACTAACTAATAATCCACCACCTTCGTTAATTTTAATATCTCCATTATTAACAATATTATCAAATTGAACCAATTGTCCAATACCAACAACTCCACCAACTGCAAGAGCACTACTTCCTACAACTGTTTTTAAAGAAATATTTCCATTATTAACAAATCCATCAATTATTCCAGTTACGTCAGTAGCAGCTGCTGAATCATCAAAAGTTGCCCCATAACATCCTACCAAACCACCAACAGCAATCACCGCAGCAGCAGCATTTTCTATAGTTATATTAACATTGCTAACGCAATTTTTAATTACCGTTTGAAGTTGATCTTCTCCAGGCATTATTATTCCAAACATTCCACCAATATAATATTGAGGTGAACTTCCTTCTGGAACAGTTAAATTTGATGCACTTATGTTTGAAGTAACTTCAACATTCTCAATTTGAGAACCAATCACAAGTGGAGCAAGAGCCCCTCCCACATACACTTCATCTGAATTCGCAATAATTCCATCAGTTATGTTTTCATTAACAAAGTGAATATTTGCAATTCGGCTCATTGCAATTGCCATAACAAATGGCTTATTATAATTAATCACTTCTAATCTTGGGGCTTTTCCATCTTCATCTAAAACACCCGTGAAGTTAACTAATCCCCATCCCTGTGGTTCAACGAAGTTTGCATCTTCTCCATTAATTTCAATGCTATTCATAAGCATCATATTAAATGTTGTAATTCCATTTTCAAGTATTCCATTTATAAAATCATTATAACGGTTAATAGCATAATAATATTCTTCAGCAGTTCTGATTTGGAAAGGTTTTTCTTCACTTCCATCTTGCATGAATTTTTCATAAATCACGTAAACGGTTATTGTGTTAGTTGCTTCATCATAACCAACTTGAGAAGCAGCCCTTTTAATCATTTCTAATGATGGCATTTCCCATTCAGAATTAAACGCAACAACTTGATCTCTATAACTTGGGTTAATTGTTACCTCATTAGTTGAATAGTTTATGTTTAAAATCGCTTGAGAATAGAACCAACCAACTAAGTTATAAGATTCGAATGGCCCTAATTCAACGCTTTCGCTATTCATTCCAGGAACTGTTATCATTGAACTCGTTTTAATTCTATAAATGTTATTATCATAGTCAACTGAAATTGTGCTTTCATTTTCTAGAACCTTTTCAAAATCAACTGTTCCAACAACACCCGTAGTAACAAGTTTAAGATTAACTGTGTCTCTAACGAATAGAGGATACAGTCTTCCAATATAGCCATTAATTTCAAGGAACTGTAACAATTCTGAAGCAAGTAAGTCATTCTTTTCTTCACCATCTGGCATTTGAGATAATGAATATTCAAATGCTTCTTTAGAAAGTTGACATGTTCTAAATGATAAATAAATGTTTTCATTATAGTTATCTGTTGAGTAATCAATAAATGTCCATAGATTTTTAAACTGATGATCTGCTTTAGTTAATCCGTAAGTTCCAGTTATTGCATCTAATAATGAATCAATTATAATTGTTGAACCATAACTAACTTCATAATAACTAATTAATTCCCCATCAATCTCTTCAGTTTGAATAACAGCTCTCACGCCATCAACTGTAACACCAGGCAATGTTCCTTCTGCACCACCATCATCAAGAACTAATTTATAAGTGTAAGCATTAAATCTTGCATATAGTGTTGTGTCTTCAGAGAATTCAAATATGCTAGCAGATGTGATTTGTTCTCCCCAATTACCATCTGTTCCATTCATTGTGAACCAACCAATGAATTCATGAGCAAATTTAACTGGAGTGATTAATGTTCCCATCTCAACGCCATACTCAAAACTCTTAGTTGCATAATAAGCATCAGAATGAGTTTCAAATCCACTTGCATTTTCCCAAGTTGAACTATAACTTGATTCTTCAGCGCTGAATGTTACCACTAAGTCGGATCGTAG
>JAZUCB010000122.1:0-9615 GCA_045638985.1 Clostridia bacterium | reverse complement strand
AAAAATTACTATTTTTATAGTTCACGATCATTCATTTTATAGTAACTATCAAACACATAATCTGCACTTGGAATTGTTTGAAAACTAGCCTTTTCAAATGCTTTTTTACTAAAATCATTTGTGCATCTAACAATTGCCATTGTGCAAAGTGGTTGATCATTTCGGTTTAAAAGTGTGGCATTTTGATTTATTGCATTTAAAATTCTGGTGCCAAACCCTTTTCTTGGTTGGTTTGGATCAGAAACAACTGATGCAATATATAATCCAGAAGCATTTTTTGTTATTAATTCATGAGCGCTTTCAAAGGTTAAAAAGTTATCCTCTTTTTCACCTCTAAAATGATTGGCATATTCAAATAAATCAAAAAATCCAGTAATTGGGTTATTTGGTATTAACCTAACACTCCCAATAACTTCCATACTTCCATCTTGAATGATATAGCTATCTGAACGGAAATCTGGTTGCATTGAATCTCCCAAAGGCCCTCTGGATAAGAATTTTTTAATGTTTTCGCTTTTCCAAGTGTTAAGAAGTGAGTAAAAGTGAAAATCTTCGCCAGCAATGTTTGGGTTGAGTTTATGAAAATGTAGATCAGTGCTTTCATCATAAAAATCCAAGTTTTTAAATTCTTCCATTGTTTGCTCCTTTTGAATTTTGGGGTGAGATAATGATTTTAAATAGTGCTAAGCTTCTAGAGACTTATAAAACATATCAAAATAAATGCTAGCATCATTAGGGCAAGCCTCATAGCCTTGTTTTTGAAACATATTGATGCAAGGCGTGTTTGTGTTTTTAATCATAGCCATTAGTGTGTTATGAGTTGGTGATTGATCAAAGAAGTTGATGTTTGATTCGATTATTTTAATAACTTCGCTCCCAATGCCTCTGCCTTGAAGTTCAGGGTTAACCACTAAATAGTGAATGTAGCATGAATTTTTGCCATCGTTATCAAGAAGTTGTTGCGCTTTTTTTGTGTTCATATAGTGTTTAATGAAGTGCTTTGAAAATCTTTGCTCGTTTGGGTGGTTAATAAAATATTGCAAGTCGTCGGTGTGTTGAATTTCTATGCTAGGCAAAATTAAAGTTGTTGCAACTAATTGTTTTTCATCAAAAACAAAATATAAATCTTTATCGCTTGCAAAAGATTCACTTCTTAAAACCGAACCCAACTTAGAAAAACCGTTCATATTCAAATTTTCCATAACGGCTGGGTTGCCCCAAGTGTTAATGGTTTCAAGAGTTGAATTGAAAAGGTTTATTTCGTCGTTAGTGTAGTTATATTTATCAAGTGTTTTAAATTCTAAGCCACTATCTGAAATTAATGTTTTCATGTTTTTCCACCTTTTAATTTTGCTGTTAATTATATTTCTTTGCTTAACAACAATAATTTTTTTTAAACTTTTAAATTTAAGTTTTTGTTTTTATTTGCGAATCAATCAAATTAAAGAATTTTAATATCGTCGTTAAAAAGTTTTAGTGATTCATCTTTTTCTAATTTTTCAATTACTGAGCCAGGGTTTTCGGTTGGAGCATTTGGGATATTGAAATATTCTTTAAAGCCAGAATTTGAAATGTAATCTTCATATATTGGTAAAAAGTCATTTCTTTGAAAGATTTTTTTGCTTGCTTCGTTGGCGTTGTGAATGCAAGTTCTGGTTAAGTTAACTTCAGATTTCTCGTTAACCCCAAAGAAGAATGTTGGAACTTCTTTTATTGAACTAACTATTCTAGTTCCAATTCCTTTTCCAAATTTGCTAGGCTTCACTGCAACATATTCAATGTAGGTGTTGTTTTTGCCTGTGTCGTTATTAAATGCGTGCAAGATTTCAGAAGCGTTTAGGCAACCTTCAACTCCAGCAATTTTATGTTGTGCGCAATAATGCAAATACATTTTCAATTTAACAAAATCATGCAAATAAGCCTTGCCTGTTGTAACGCAAACTCCAACCATCTCAGCATTTTCAAAAGCATAAAAAACTTGACGGTTATCTTGATTAAAATGTTGCATAAATGTTCCAAAGTCGTCAGCTTTTGAACCTAAAATAAATTCTTCAATTGATGCAAAGTTTGGGTGTGATTTCCACGAATTAAGTTCTTTTTTAAAATCGCTATGGCAAATGTGGTCTTCAGCATCGAAATTTTCAACCTTGCCCAAATTGCACCAAACCAATCCTCTTTTTTTATCGTCTAAAATTCTCATATTTCCACCTTGTTTTGAAATTAGTTATTCGTTTATTCTATAAAAAGTGCTAAAGTCGTGGTTAAGAAAAGAGCTAGAAAATTCTTTATAATCTTCTTTGAAGAAAACTGACTTGCTTGCGTCATTGTTTTTGTCTATGTTGCACATGTTGAAGTTTGGCATTGAGTTGTTGTTAAAAAATTCTAGGTTTGCGTCAATAGTTTTAATAACTTGTGTGCCAATTCCTTGTCCTGTTTTCTCTGGGTCAACTCCAAACCCCATAATAAATAATCCGTCTTGTGGGTAGTTTAAAAGGGTTATTGCATCATGGTATCTTAGGGGCGCTGGAGATTTTCGCATGGTTGAATTTCGAATTATAAAGTTTGAAGCGCGTCTTAATTCAATTTCGTTATGAAGCATTTGGTTGGGGGCTAAAAGCGCTGTGGCAATAACTTCTTGCGAGTTGCCATCAAAAATAGAGTAAAAATCGCAAGGGTTGTGGTGGCGTTTATGTTCTCTAGCCATGCTTAAATAAAAACTTCCAAGAACTATTGATTTATCTTCGCATAAAAGATATTTAAATATTTCCGGGCTATGCCAAGAATTAATTAATGAAATAATTTCGCTATCTTCTAAGGAAATTGTTTCACAATTAATTTTATGAAAAGTTAAATCGGTTTCAGGAAAATAAAAATCTTGATTTTCTTTCATTTTAAACCCTCCTTTGAAATTGGGTGGCAATAAAAAAGCCAGCGCTAAATTTAGCGTTGTCTTGAAAAAGATTATAACTTTTAAAAGTTTTAAATAATTTATTTGTCATTTTTCCACCCTTAAATTCGTTATTGCATTTTTGCCCAACTAAAACGCAATAATGTTTATATAATATAACTTTAGTTATTTTAACACTGAAAATAGTAAGTGTCAATACCCAATATTTATATATATACTTAATTTTGTTGCATAAATGCTATGGTTTTGCTATTCTATCAAAAAAAGAGGTTAAAATTGCGTAATAAATTCAAGAAAATATTTGCTATTTTCAAAATAAATTTGGGTTAATGATTAAGGAGTTTAGTGAAAACTATGGAAGATTATGGTGCAGTTTGGGAATATGACTTTGTTGGAGAAAAAGCTTGCGCAGATATGGCTGAAGCTATGAATTGGTATGAAGATGCTAAGTCAAATAATTTTGATGCAATAAACGGAAGAGGTGTTGCTTATAATAATATGTTTGGTGGTGATAATAGTAGCGATTCTAATATTTCTATTTTTGTTAGTGATGATGGTAGTGTTGAAGAAGAGTCAATGGTTATTTTTAATAAAAAAACTGGCATTGTTTCTTATTTGTATCGTGATTCGGCTGAATCGTTGGGTTGGAGAGCTTCTTTTGAAGAGCCATTAGGAAGATCAAGTGAAAGAACGGCTTGGCCCGTTAAAGTTACTGAAGACAATGGTAATTTCAAATTTGGCAAAGCAGAAAGTGCATATGCTCCAATTTCTAATAATGTTCGCGTTCCGCATATGTCTGATGCTGTAAGAACGCAGTCAAGGGCAACAGATCATTTAAGCGAAGAGTCGAAGCAAATTTTGCAAGGTGAAATTAATAGGTATTTTAGAAGAGTAAATGATAACGACTTTTGTATGTAAGAAAAATTGATACAATTAAATAGTAAATTAATGAAAGGAGGAAAATTAGAAGCAAGATAAATATGATGCTTTTGATAATTCAGTAAGTGTTTTAGAAGAAGGCAATCTTTGGCCTTTAGCTGTTAATGAGGCAGAAGGGTCTCTTGTTGTGGGTAAAGTAGATGATATCCATGCGAAGCCTTTTTTAGATAAAGGTCTTGATGTTGACATGGCTTATGATGCCATAAGAACGCAGAAATTTGCTGAACATGCTTTAGATAAAGGTTCTGCGCAATGGATTAGAGCAGTTAGGAATTCTAGTTTAGTGAATTCTATGGCTGGTTTTGATCTTTCTAGATTAAGTGAAGAACAAAATAATTATTTAAAAGATATGCTTGGTGAAAGAGTTTATGGTGCTATGAAAGATTATGAGCAAGATGGAATGGGTAACTAAAACAGCAAAATTATTTGCTGTTTTTTTTTGTGTGATAAGATAATTAAACCCTAGTTAATTTGTTGAAATTTTTAGTTGAGTAATTTTTGCTTTAAATTTTAGTAAACATTTAAAAGGCTTAAAGCATAAATAAAACCATGAGAATTTTTAAATGTAAAAAAAATTATAAAGTTATAAATAAAAAAAGTTGTTTTATAGATTCAACAGTGGAGATTGGTGAAGACGTTGTTATTTATGAGAACAATAGAATTTATGGAAAAACTAAAATCGCTGATGGAACTGTTTTGCTTCCTAATAATTATATTTGCGATTGCGAAATTGGTGAGAATTGCGAAATAGAAAATAGCCATTTGGAAGGGGCTGAGATTGGAGATAATGTTAAGATTGGTCCATTTGCAAGAATAAGACCAAAGAGTAAAATTGCAGATAATTGCAAGGTTGGAAACTTCGTTGAAATTAAAAATTCTGAAATTGGCAAGGGGTGCAAAATTAGCCATTTGGCATATGTTGGAGATGTTGAAATGGGTGAAAGGTGCAATGTTGGTTGTGGGGTTGTTTTTGTGAATTATAACGGCAAAGAAAAAAATAAAACAGTTGTTGGGAATAACTGTTTTATTGGAAGCAATGCAAATATTATTGCGCCGTGTGAGATAAAAAATAATTGTTATATTTGCGCAGGAACAACAATAACTCATAACTTAGATGAGTATGATTTTGCAATAGGTAGGGTTCGCCAAGAGGTTAAACCAAGGCGAGCAATTAATTATTTGAAAAATATTTATTAATGCAGTTTTAAAACAGTAATATGTATTGTATTGACAATAAGTCTGGGTTTAAAAACAAAAGCATTAATAATTTATTGTGGTTTTAAAAAATAAAAACCAACCAAATTAAATTGTTTTAATTTAACTGAGTTGGTTTTTTCTTACTTAAATAACCCCAATGGCTTTTTTAATTTTTGCTAAGTTTGCTTTTGCAATTTCTCTTGCTTTAGCTGAGCCTTGATCTAAAATTTTATTAACCTCTTCAGGGTGGCTCATGAAGTAGTTGAATTTTTCACGCATAGGTGAAATAACTTCGTTTGCTTTTTCAAACAAACATTTTTTTGCTTCACCCCAGCCAATGCCTTTTTCAAATCTTTCTTTCATTGCTTTAATTTCTTCAGCGTTTGCAAATAGTTCATAAAGTTTGAAAATAAATGAATCGGTTGGTTTTGGTTCAGTTGGGTCTGATGAATCTGTTACAATTCTATTTATCAATTTTTTCAATTTGTTTTCTTCGCAGAAAAGAGGAATAACGTTGTTGTAACTTTTGCTCATTTTTCTACCGTCTAGCCCAGGAATAACTGCAACCTTTTCACTTATTTTTTCTTCAGGAACATTTAAAACATTTCCGAACTTATTGTTGAAATAATTTGCAATATCTCTAGCGATTTCAATGTGTTGTTTTTGGTCTAGGCCAACTGGAACTAAGTCTGTTCCAAATAGTAAAATATCAGCACTCATCAAAATTGGGTAAGTGTATAGCCCCATATTAACGTTTGCGTCAATATCATCTCCGGCCTCTTGATTTTTTTCAACCATTGCTTTATATGCGTGGGCTCTATTCATTAAGCCTTTAGGTGTGAAGTTATTTAAAATGCAGGTTAGCTCAAAGATTTCTGGAATGCTTGATTGCCTATAAAATAAAACTTTACTTGGATCTAATCCGCAAGCAAGCCAAGTTGATGCTAGTTCCAAACTATTTGCTTTTAATTCTTCTGCGTTTTGCACTGTGGTTAGTGCGTGGTAATCAGCTAAAAAGAAGTAGCATGAAAAATTGCTATCCTCGGCCATTTCAAGTGCAGGCTTAATTGCTGCAAAATAATTTCCTAAATGTGGAGTTCCGGTTGGTTTAATTCCAGTTAAAATAGTTTTGCTCATAATTTCTCCTTAAAAGTCAGGTTTATGTTATCATATAGCCAAAAAAAAATCAACTTTTTTAAATCTTAGAGTTTTGCTTTGTTTGAGGTTTGTTTATTTTTATTAATGTGGTTTTGTAACCTTTTTATTTGACTAATCATAATAGATGATGGTAGCATTATTAAAAAAGTGGAGGGGTTATGAAATATCCAAAATTTATAAGCAAAAATTCAACCATTGGGTTGGTTGCTCCAAGTGCAGGAGTTGCCGATAGAAAAAAGATTTTGCTAGAATCTGCAATTAAGAATTTTGAAAGCAAAGGGCATAAAGTTGTTTTAAGCCCAAGCGTTTTAAAGTATGATAAATGCGTTAGTGCACCACCAGAAGTTAGAGCAAAAGAGTTTATGGATTTTTATTTAGACCCTTCTATTGACGCAATCATATCTGTTGCTGGTGGAGAATTCATGCAAGAGATTTTGCCTTTTATTGATTTTGAAAAAATAAAAGAAGCAAAACCAAAGTTTTTTCAAGGCATGAGTGACAACACAAATTTAACACTAACTCTAACAACCTTGTGTGATGTTGCATCAATTTATGGCGATTGCTTTGGGCATTTTGGCAGAAAGTCTCATAAAGTGCTTAAAAATCAATATGATTTTTTGATTGGGAAGAATCAACCAGTTAAAAGTAATTCTAAATATCAAATAACCGATTCTTCAAAAGAGGAAGGTCATGAGTTAGATGGTTATAACTGCACTGAAAAAGTTGAATGGAAAATTTTATCTGGCGAAAAACAAGTTGAGTTTAAAGGAAGGCTGATTGGTGGTTGCATGGATATTATTCAAAATATTATTGGAACCAAACAAGATGCAATGCTAGATTTCTGCGAAAAATATAAAAAAGATGGCATTATTTGGTTTATTGAAAGTTGCGATTTGACCGTTTTAGATCAATATAGATTTTGGTGGAAAATGCGTGAAATAGGCATGTTTAAATATTGCAAAGGCATAATAATTGGCAGACCAGTCCACACCGAAACGTTAAGGGATGTAACTTATCAATTTGCGAATTTCCATCATTTGAAAGATTTAAATATTCCAGTTGTTATTGATTGCGATTTTGGGCATATGCACCCTTGCTTTCATATTGTTAGTGGAGCAATTGGTAAGGTTAAATGCGCTAAAGGCAAAGGCTCAATTGAATATATTTTGAAATAAAAAAAAGCACTTCGTAAAAAAAAACGAAGTGTTTTTTTGTTGAAATGAGGTTTATAAAATAAACAAAATTTTATAATAAACTGGGGGATTTAATTTGTTGACAAAATGATATTTTTATCTAAGAATTTCGACGTTCTTCAATGCATTTAAATGTTTTTAATACATTAAATCTGATTTTTTGATTGAAAATGACAAAAAGTTGCAAGTTTTTGCAAAGTTTTTAACCATAAAATTTAAAATTGGGTATTGCAATTTGATTTGAGATAGGTTATAATCGCACTGATGAGAGTTGTGATATTAATATATAATAAATTAAAGAGAAGTTTAATCATTAATATAACGAGTTGAAAAAATTGAAAAGTTGGTTAATCGTTTTTTCAATAAATTTAAAAGGGTGGAAATTATGTTTAATAAAAAAGATCAAAGTGCGTTAAAGCAAGACGCATATAAAATATTGAGTCAACTCAAAATAGAAGAGCTTGAGCCTAGAATTTTTCAAACGGCGATTTCTTTTGCTGTTGGAAGTGGTGATCAGCATCTTTTAATTGGGTTAATGAGAGGTTATCCTGAATTATTAGAGCAGGATAGTGTTTTTTCTAAAGCTGTTTATGAATCAATTAGGTTAAATTCCGATTCTGCTGAAAGTATTTATTTAAAAGCGCTTGCAGATTTGCAGGTTGCTTCTAAAAAGTTTTCAAAAGAGCAATCGATTTTTGCATCTTGGGGGTTGAAGGAAGTTATTGCAAGAAAGAATAATGATTTGCAACATGTTAAACTTTTTCAAACAAGAGTTGATGCTGGTAATTTTGTGAGCTATGAAGAAACAAGGCTTAACAACGTTAAACGTGATAATGCACGAAGGCAGGCCATGAAGAAGTGTGCTGCGCTTAAAGATTATGGGGAAATTGAAAAATCTTTTATTGATGCATCAAAAGCTTTTGAGTTAAGAGCAACTTATGGAAATAAGTCGCCTGATAGATTAGTTGATTGGGCTTATTCTCAAATGGCATTAAGAGAAGTTGGTCTGGCTGAAGCCAATATGGATAAAATGGAATCATTGTGTGGTTGCAGGTTTGTTCATCAAGATGATTGGGGCATTAAATATGCAATGCTTGAAATGAAAGATAAAAATGTTAGAAATAATCCTTATGCTTCAAGCGTGTTGGGTGAAGAATATAAATCGAATTTGAATCTATCTGCTGATGAAGTTGATGATATGTGTAATTTTTCAGATGTGGCGTATCAAGCAATATATGCAGGCAGAAGAATAAGGGTTGATTATGCGCCAAAAGAAAACGATGGCGAAAGTTCAGATTTAATAGGATAAATTTAAGAGGTGAAAATTATGAGTAAAAGAAATGATTTTAATTTTAGTGATTGTTTAGAAAGTGATGCATTTAAGTTGATTTGCAAAACATATTACACAGATTCTCAAAGTGATTTGCAAAAATTGATCAATTTAGGTGTTGGTGGAGAAGAAATTTATGCTTTAACATTTGGTTTAATGAAAGCAACAAAAGTAATAGGTGAAAGTGGAAAGTTATTTTCTGATGAGTTGCTTGAAAACGATGGTTTCAAAAAAGCGCTTAGCAATGCTGTTAGAATTAATCAAGGAAACTCAATTTCTAGTTATGCTCTAGCAGTTGTTGAATATGCAAAAGCAAACTCAGATTTTGTGTCAAAAAATAAAGGCAAAGGCGATTTGCTTGATTGCATTAAAGGTAAAAATGTAGCCATGACAGAAACAATAGATTTGCAAGATGAAATTGATAAAGCAATTGAGGATAAGAAGTTTGAAAAAGTGATTGAGTTAAAAAATGTTTTGGCGTTGAAGAAGGGTAAGCATTTAAATCTTGATGCAATAACTCAAGAGTATTCTTCAGTTGAAAACGATTTATTTAATGTTTCGCTTGATTTTGCAGTTGGAGCGGCTGATTCAAGATCTCTTGGTTTGCAAGTGGTTAATGAAGGAATGAATAATTTATTGATGAGTTCTCTTGGCTACGCAGATGTTAATTTATCAACTATCGGTAGGTTAGAAACGAGTTACAAGCTAACTGGCAACTGGAGATATAAAGCAGTTGAAACTCTATTATCTGGTGAATATTATGAGCAATCTTTAGATGATAAAGCAGAGATGGATAAACTTTCGGTTTATGCTGATAAAGTTATTGCAACTGGTGTTGAAAGGCTTGATTGCCCTGTTATGAGCGAATAAGGTCTGAGAAGTCGGATCGT
>JAZUCB010000121.1:0-24744 GCA_045638985.1 Clostridia bacterium | reverse complement strand
CCCTTTGATTAATTGCTTCATTATTTTTTTACTCTTCATCTTCTTTCACTTCTTTAACTTCACCAACTGCAAGGGTTTGGTTTTTAACCAACTCTTCTAGTGGCAAAAGCTCGTTAACAACGTCTTGCTGATGCTCTTCATGCTCTTCTTCAATCTTCTTATTTAAACGTTTATAATACTCAGCATATTTATAGAAATTATCTCCATCTTGACTTTGGAAATAAACACCAACAATCTTTCTTGATTTCATATTAAGCAAAGTTTCGGTTGCCCTTCTTCTTGCACCACCAACAACTTTTTTATTAACAGATGGATCAGATTCAATAAACACGTTATATGCTCTAATTTGACCAGCGTTATCTAAAATGGTGATTCCATCATAGTTAAGCATTGTTGAAATAATATCTGCATAACTTGAAAGTTTAAACTCATTAAAGTTTTTGCTCTGAACAAATAGTTTTGCAAAATTAATTGGTTCTTTTAACCATGTTCCATCTGCAAAAACGCCTTTTTTATCGGCAAAATCTTTATCCACAATTAAGCAAATTGTTCCATGCAAGCCTTTAAAAAGTTTTTGGAAAATATTATAAAAAATATTTTTAATATCGTTTAATTTTCTTTGGCTTTTGGTTTGAACTTTTGAAACGCAAGCCTCAACGAAATGCTGAATTTTATTATCCCACTCATATTCAACATGGCTATTTAAGTTAAAACAAATACTAGTTTTGTTTCCTTTTATGCCAGAAAGTATGATCATACCACCACTAACAACGTTAATATTTATTAAGTGGCATTTTGCTTCCAAGGTTTTAGTGTGGTCACTTTTAAAAATCATTCGATTTAAACTAATATCTTTAATTGAACTTAAAAGTTTTATTAAACCATATTCAACGCCGTCTGATGAATAATTGATATATAAATGCCAATCGTTTTTGCAAAAACAAAGCAATGCTTTAAGGCGCTGGTTAAAACTGCTATCATCAGAATCTTTATAAATCATTAACTTATAGCAATTAGGAATATTTTTAACAACAGCATTAATATTATTGCAAACAAAAATGCTAGGGCGAATTTTAACGCCCTCTTCTTCATAAGAACTTAATCTATAAAATGAGTTAATGATTTTTTGCAGTTTTTCAGAGTCTAATTCGTGAAATTCTTCATCAAAGAAATCAATAATATATTTTCTTGCATCTTCAAAAAAAACACTCTTAACCATAACCCATCTTCCCCACAATAAAAATTTTCTTCCCACATTTTTATGCAGAAACTCATAATTTTATTTCAACAAACGCATTAATTAATAATATATTAACAAACTTTATTTTATTATCAAAACGATTTTTGAATAAAATTTATAAAAATTAATGAAACTTTATAAAAATACATGAAAAACAGGTTCAAACATTTTCTTGTTAAACTTTAAATCTTATAGTTCTCTGAAAACTCATTAACAAAATATTATAAGCTAAAAAAATATCTAAACCACTTATTTATGATTTAGATATTTTCAATTAATTATCTTTTGCTTTGAACGCTAATATATTCAAATCTAGGTTTATTATCTTTTGTTTTTCCAATAAAATTATCATATGGCCTAACCCATAACCTTGCACCTTCATAAAGCCCACGATAAATCACAACTTTTTCTTCAGTTTCTGCGTCGTATCCAATATCCTCAACAATATAATAATCACCTTTAAAGTGCCTATAAATTCCCTTAACTTTAACTTCCATCATTCTTTCCCTTTTTGTTTATTTAAGCAATTTAATTGTTTCTGTTTTAAATTATTAAAATTTTTTAAAACAAAACTTTCATAATGCTATCGAATTTATCTTTCATCAACTCCTGAGTTCGCTTGCTCATTTTAGAATAGCTTTTAACAATTTTGCTTTTAACAAAAGCATTGCAAGCCATAATGCTTTCGCCTAAGTATGCTCGCCAGCAAATCAATTCCACAACGCTATCTAAATGGCTCATTGCATCAGCATCTGCCACGCAAATTTCTTCAATTGAAAATTTTTCATTAACAACGCTCGCCCTATGATTAATAATGCACTTTTTAACTCTTTCAATAAATTCATCATCAAAACCATCTTGCTTTAAAATTTTTTCTGCTAAGTTTGCACCAAGAATATGATGATTATCTCTATTATTCATATCAATCAAATCAGCATAATCATGAAAAATCGCACTCACTTCCACAACATCCTTATCAGCACCATATCTTTCTGCCAGCATGCACGCATTTTTAATCACTGGCAACAAATGAAATTGCCAAGTTTGCCCAACGTTGCAATTTTGCGATTTATCATATTCTTCAGATTGTTTTTTAATTAGATCATAATATTTTTTAAATTTGTTTTCTTTTTCCATAATTTTTTCACTTTAATTTTATTATTTTAAAAATATATTTCCTATATTTTTATACCACAAACCCATTTAAAGTGCAAAAAATAAAGTGCAAGTTTCGCACTTTATTTTTTTAATGATTTTTAGAGCACAGTAATTTATAACTCTATTAGTGTGCTAGTCACGATATCAACTTTATATTTTTGATTTTTTCTCATTTGTTCTTTATACTCAGATTCAAATTCGCGTCCAGCATTTCTATTCTCTTTAACAACTCCAACACCTGGCTCTAATTTTATTCCATACTCAATTAACGCATCAGATAGATATTTTTTAGGTGGAATAATCAAGTATTCTGCACCTTTGAAGTTTTTAGCAAGTTCATGAGCTTTAGCAAAATTTACCCTTACCAACTCAACAAAAGACTCAGGATTTCCTCTCTTTCTATATCTTTCTGCTAAGCTTTCAAAATCATCTTCACTCGGCATTGCAAAAATAATACGGGTATCTTTATCAAAGTAATCTTTACCAACCATAACAGCATATATGCCGTTTGGCATGCCCGGAATAACAACAATTTTATCTTTTTCAAGTTCATGTTTTATGTCAACAATAAAATTCCATGGATAATCCGGATTTGGTGTTCGGTTTGGGTTTCCTTTATGCATATCAATAGGCAAATCTTTTATTGATTCATCATAGTCCCACAAATGATATAAATACTCAAAATCAACAACATTTTTATAATTTTCTGCTAGAAATGTTTTTCCAGCTCCGGCAATTGCCACAATTAATATTTTTTCTTTCATATTTCAACTCCTAAATTATAGTTTTTATTTTAAATTTATAACATGTTTTAACTGTTTTTTTATTCCACTTCTAGATTTTTCAATTAAAAGATTTCGTCATCAAAAAACTCGCTTAACGAAATATTTAATACCGAACAAACCTTAACTATTGTTGAAAATCTTTATTAACTTCATTAAAAATATATCTTAATGCTGAATGAGTTAACCCAGTTTCTTTTTCTAATTTATATTTCGACATTTTTCTTTCATTTAAAATATCCGAAAGTTTTAATGCAAATGCTTTGTTTAAATTTATCATATTTCACCTAGTTTAAATCAATTATATTTATAGCATATCAAAACTATGCACCTAAAACAACCCAATTTGACAAATTTGGTAAATAGTTATATAATATAATAAATACTATGTGGCAATGAATCAAAATACAAGCTAAAAAAGGTGGAAAAATGAGCGAAGAGTTTAAGGAATTTTATTTAAACTTAATAAAAAAAGCTGAACAAGATTCAACTAAGTGTGGGGTTGGAGTTTATAAAACTGGTTTTTATTGCAACAACCATGTTATTTTAAAATCAACCAAAAGCCTCTTCCACCCTGCTGAATATATTAAAAAACTAACTGCTTTAAAAAATTATGGCGTGAACATTGCGTTGCCTAAGTTTTTCACTTCGCAAGATAAAGTTGAAAAATTCGGCGATCCTGAAACTTTTTATGAGGTTCAAGAAGAAGCAAAAGGCTCTTTTGTTAACGTTTCAAACACTAAAAATTTATATTATCACCTAGTTGCATTCAACCCAAATTTAAACGAAGAAGAACCTGATAAAGTAAAACTTAAACAACAATATAACCTTGAAATGGCAAAGCATCGCGCAAAAACTGGGTTACCCCATTTAAAAAAGTTTGTTAGCGATTACTTTTTATTACGCACTTTTGGAAATGGAGATATGCACTCAGAAAATGTTAACTATTCCTCAACCAATGGTTATACTTTTTTCGATATTACTGCACTAATAAATGTTGACCCAGCATTTGATATAGCCTCTCAATTTCAAGATCAATTAGAATCACAACAACATAAAAGTGCAAGCAGTTTGCTTAATCT
The DNA here is from genome assembly GCA_045638985.1 of Clostridia bacterium. Lineage (GTDB taxonomy): Bacteria > Bacillota > Clostridia > Christensenellales > UBA1242 > UBA11490. Next base: position 20,482 of record JAZUCB010000121.1, on the reverse strand, counting down.
ATCATTTGACGCAACAAAAGTTGAACTATTTATGGAAGATTGTTTTGGGTTGGGTATGAATTGCTTTCCCCTTACATCAAAAGACCTAGTTAATAACCACTTCAGTCTATTTGTTTATAACGGAATTTTAACACACCAACTTTTAGAAACAATAAATAAGTCGTGTGATAATGATATCAACCCAATATTGAAAAATGGTAAAAACATAAGTCATTATATTAAAACTCATGATGGATTCTTTGAAAACAACATTTTCGCTATGCATCCTAACGATATTTTAATGCTAGAGGAAGGTTTATTAAATAACAATTCAGTTCTTCTTAACCAAATAAGAACAAAATACGAACTAGGCAAAGACTTTGATTTTTCTTGCATTGATATCCCTAATTTTTTGCAAACTATGAAAATAACTCACGAGTTTGATTTTGGAAATCCAACAAATAATCAAGCACCAACTTCATCGAATGTTGATCATATTAAAGTTTCGGCTATCGATGAGAATACCTTCGATTTTGAAATGGTTTAGAAGTAATCTTAAAATTTGGCAAATTTGACAAATTCAACATTATAAAATATAATAAATACTATGTGAACTATTGCTAACTTAAAAATAAAGGTGGAAAAAATGAGCGAAGCATATGATGAATTTTATTTAAACTTAATAAAAAAAGCAGAAGATCAAGAACTTGAATCTTGTGGACGTGGCGATTATAAAAACGCCTATTCTTTAGATGGTCATATAATACTAAAATCATTTGACGAATATTATAAACCTGCTAAAAGTATTACACAAGCAACAGCTTTAAAAAATTATGGCGTGAACATTGCATTGCCAAAATTTTTCACATCAAAACAGAAAGCCATAGACGGTGGCAATAAACTAATATTTTACCAAATTCAAGAAGAAGCAAAAGGCTCATTCCCTAGAGTTGCTAGAGAGCGTAGCTTATATTCTCATATTATTGCTTTTAATCCTCAACTAAAAAATGAGCAAATAAACTTAAAAAAACTTGAAGAAATTTATAACTTAGAGATGGCAAAGCACCGTGCGAAAACAGGGCTACCTCACCTATTTAAATCTATTGAAGACTATTTAACTTTGAGTTTATTAGGTTTTCGTGACATTCACCATGAAAACGTTTATTATTCTTCCACCAATGGCTACACATATTTTGATTTGTATTCAGATATGGATTTTGATTCAGATAATATTAAACGTATTTTGGAAAGTCAAGCAGAATTAACTAACAGACATTCCCATATTTATTCACTAAACCCACTTAGAAATTTTCTTGATTATTGCTTCGGAATTGACAATTTTGAATTATCACCACACGTCAACTCTCATAACTTCCCTCAACTAGCCTACAATAGTATTTTAACTTATCAATTTATTGAAACTCTAAAAGCACATGCTCCCAAAAATGCTTTCTACAATCCTCTATTTCCATATATTAGGGGTATTGCTCAAGATTTCGAAGAAGACTTCGAATCAATGATCTGTTGCGACACTTTTTCTATGCACCCTAAATATTTACTTTTGCTAGAGGAAGGTTTAATAAATAACGATAAAAAAACTCTTGATAGAGTTAGAGTAAAATACGATTTAGGCGAGAAGTTTGATTTTTCTTGCATTGATATTCCAAACTTCTTAGAAACAATGAGATTAACTCATGAGTTTGATTTTGCAAACCCAACAAACAATCAAGCACCAACTTCATCAACTGTTGATCATATTAAAGTTTCAACTATCGATGAGAACAACTTCGATTTTGAAATGGTTTAGAAGCAATCTTAAAATTTGGCAAATTTGACAAATTTAATATTATATTATATAATATAATAAATACTATGCGGGTAATTGCTAACTCAAAAATAAAGGTGGAAAAAAATGAGCGAAGCGTTTGAAGAATTTTATATCAACTTAATAAAAAAAGCAGAAAAAAAAGCAATAAAATGTGGAGAAGGAAACTCAAAAACTGGATACACCCTAGATGGTCACGTTATTCTAAAATCTAGAAAAGCACCAGTTGAACCTGCTGAAAATATAAAAAGATATATTGCTTTAAAAAATTATGGCGTGAATATTGCACTGCCAAAATTTTTCACATCTCAAGATAAGGTTGAAAAAGAAGGCAATAGATTAATCTTTTATGAGGTTCAAGAAGAGGCAAAAGGTTCTTTTGTTAATGTTTCACGAGAAGAGAGTTTATATTCCCACATTATTGCATTTAACCCATCTTTAAGAAAACAACTTATTAACCAAAAAAAATTGGCAAAAAATTATAATGTTGAAATGACAAAACATCGTGCAAAAACTCACCTACCTCACTTAAATAATTTCTTAAACGATTATCTAACTTTATGCGCTTTTCATAATGGTGACATGCACTCTGAAAATGTTTATTATTCATCAACCAATGGCTACACATTTTTTGATTTATCACCTTTTATGCAAATTAATCCAGATAAAGATATTGCTTCTCAAATAATAAACGTAAGCGATGGTGGCGAAACTATTGATTCTCAAACAACTTTAAATAGATTCCTCCAAGATTGCTATGGGTTAATTTGCCCTATTGATGTTTCGAAACACTCTTCCGAAAACTTCACCCAATTTGTTTATAATGGAGTTATTGCACATCAATTATGCGAAACAGTTAGAGCAAATATTCCCGAAAACCCTTGCTACAACCCACACTTTCCTAACACGCGAAATTTTGCATACACATTAGAAAATAGCAAACATTTAAGAGAAAATTATTTTTCAATGCCACCAATGATGTTATTTACACTAGAGCAAGGCTTATTAAACAACAACGAAGATGCTCTTAATTTAGTTCGTGATGAATATAAGTTAGGCAAAAACTTTGATTTTTCTTGCATCGATATTCCGAACTTTTTAGAAACAATGAAATTAACTCACGAGTTTGATTATTCAAATCCAACAAACACTCAAACCTCAACCTCTAGCATCGACCATATTAAAGTTGATAGAAATATTCACAGAACTGAGTTTGAGTTTGTTTAAACCAAAACCCCTTCAAATTGACAAAAACATAATAATATTGTATAATATATAATAAATAATATGTGGCTTAAGGTTCAAATTTGAAACTATTGGAGAAAAAAATGAGTAAAATATTAGAGCAAATTAAAAACAATTTAATAAATACTCATGAAAATGCTGAAGATATTTCTAGCATAGATTTTATTAACGAAATTCGCAAACTTGAAAAATCACACCCAACACTATGCGGAGAAGGTCTTTATAAAAAAGCATATCATTTAAAACCAGGTTATATACTTCTAAAAACTAAAAGTTATAAAGTTGACCCACCATCTATTATTAAAAAAGCAAACGCATTAAAAAAAATGGGGGTTAATATTGCTTGCCCAGTTTTCTTTACTTCTGAAAAAAACATTCGTAGATTTAAAGGGTTCTTTCAATCAGAAGATTACCCTGTTCAATATCAAGTTCAAGAAGAAGCAAAAGGCTCACACGTTAGAATTATTAATGAAGATAGTCTTGTTAAATATCTTTCAGCATTCAGTCCTAATTTAGATTTTAAAAAGATTGATAAAGAAAAATTAAATAACGCATATAACCTTCAAATGGCAAAACATCGCGCAAAAACAGGATTGCCTCATTTAAAAAATTTCTTTATGGACTACGTTATTTTAACAGAATTAGGCACTCAAGACAAACACTCAGAAAATGTGTATTATAGCTCTAAAGATGGTTATAAATTTTTTGATTTACATTTTGATTTCGATTTTAATGAAAACGAAAACTTTGCAGAAGTTGTTAAACAACGTTTAGCAAGACGCTCCAATTTTTTTGAAGATCATGATTATTCAACCTTTTTAACAACATCTTTTGGTCTAAACAAAAGTGATTTTACAGAAACCCCTAACGAAAACAATTTTTCTCAATATGTTTATAACGGCGTTTTGCTTTTTCAATATTTAAAAATGTTGAACTCAAACGTTCCAGAAAGCCCAAATTATAATCCACTTTTTCCAAACGCAAGGGCTTTTGCCAGAAAAACTATTGCTGATTTTTATGAAAACAAAAACTTGCTTGTTGGAAAGGTTTTTGCAATGAATCCTAAAACACTTGCAACTCTTGAAAAAGCACTAATTTCAAATGATGATGGAGTTTTAAAAAGCATCGCCATGCAACATGGACTTGGCAAAGACTTTGATTTTTCATGCATTGATGTTCCAAACTTCTTAGAAACAATGCATTTATCTCACACATTTGATTATAAAGACCCAACCCCTAAAGCTAACACTTCTCAAAACACATCAGACCACGCAAGTCTTAACATTTCCCAAAACGGAGATTATGATTATGAATTGGTTTAAAAAAACCAACAATAAAAAGCTGGCTCAAAACAAAAAATCAACTAAATTATAAGTTGATTTTTTTCTTTTATTAATCTTGAATTATTCTTATTTTTTTCATTTGTTTTTAACTTAAACTCATAAAAATTACACAATTAAACTCTTTAAAACCGGCTTGATTTGAGCAGTTAAAACCTCATAACCAGCGCTGGTTAAATGCCCACCATCAGAAGTGAAATTTTCAAAAATTTCATTTGTTTCTGGGTTTAATAATGGAGTGAATAAATCTATAAATTCACAGTTGTATTTTTCTGCGACTAACTTAATTTTAACATTGTTAAAGCACGCAATTTCGTTGTTTTTTCCCCATTTGCCACCCATTGCAGTTAATGATAACAACACCAATTTTGTGTTTGGCAAAGTTGAGGTTATTTTCTGAACAATTCTCTCATAGTTTTGAAACATAGTTCTAAAGTTATTCGCCCCAATTAGCATAACTGCAACTTTTGGTTTTAAATCAAACAAAGAAACTTCTAATCGTTTTTCTAAATCAAAAGTTGTGTCGCCACTGATTCCTCTATTAGCAACTTTAAACTCAGAATAATATTCTTTAACGCCATATCCATCGGTTAAACTATCCCCTAAAAACGCCACGTCAATTTCATAATCCTCAAACGTTGCATTTTCCTCAGCATATGTTTTAAGTTTTTCTTCTCGATATTGTTTGATCATTTGTTGAATTTTAAGTTTTTCATTTTTTTCTGGAATAATTTTAAAACACCAAACGCTTACACTTATTAAAAAACAAACACTTAATATTAAACTTAACACAATAACTATTTTCTTTTTAGTTAGCATCATTTTTCTCCTATTAATTTAATTTTATCACCTTTTTAAAAATCTGATAAACAAATTAACCTGCTATAACTAATATTTTTAATTCTTCTCAAAACTCTTTTTATATGTTTTCTAATTTTAGTCAACATCAACTTTTCACTTTTACTTTTTCACCCAAAACAAACCGAGTTAGTGAAAAGTGAAAAATTAAAAAATAAGAGTACCAAACAAAAAATCCCTATCTTGCGATAAGGATTATTTTTGTTTGGTAGTCCTAAGGGGACTCGAACCCCTGATTTCACCGTGAGAGGGTGACGTCTTAACCGCTTGACCATAGGACCATATTAATTTTACAACAAATGAATTATACCATAATTTCGCTCATAGTGCAAGAGGTTAAAAATAAAAAAATAGAATATTTACCTTTTAAATTTTAGTAAAACTTTTAAACCAACCTTTTTTTATTAAAAAGTAGCCAAAAATAAAGGTTTTTATATGTTAAATAAAAAAATCCACTATTGACATCTCCCTATTGCTATTATATAATATAATAAATATTATGTGAATAAAGAAATTATCTAGAGGTGGAACATGGATAATACTTTTGAAGTTTTAATGAATGCAATAAAAGAAAATAGAGGTGGTTTTTCAACTGCTGATTTTTCTATGCTTAGCGATGAGTTTCAACCAACCAATTGCAATATCACAATGCAAAATGAAGAATACGTTCAAATGGTTAACCAAGTTGAAAACTCCACCCAAGCACCATGCGGAGAAGGAAGAGATAAAAGTGCATACCGAATCAACAATAAAATCTTACTAAAATCAGATAAAGTTGTTCGCCCGGCATCTGAAAATTTTTATAGAGCACTTGCTCTTAAAAAATATGGAATAAATATTGCAATGCCTTTATTTCAAATTCATGAAAACGAACTTAAAAATATTGATTGCGGCGATTACTCATATCAAATTCAAGAAGAAGCAAAAGGTTCGTTTGTTAGTGCTTTTAGATCAAACTCTCTTTTAGAGCATTTAGCAGCATTTAACATTGAAACATTTAAATCAAGCACTGTGCAAGAATTAACAGCAAAAGAATTACTAATTCAATACAACACTCAAATGGCAAAGCACCGTGCAAAAACTGGCTTGCCTCATATGAACAAATTCTTCTCTGATTTCAGAACATTAAAAGCATTAAACCATGGAGATGTTTTTTATGAAAACATATTCTTTAGTTCTAAAAAGGGTTACACTTTCTTTGATTTGGAATATACCGATAACAACATCAATCCAAGTGGAAACGTTGTTGATGAGATTAACAAAGCAATAAGCCAAACATCTAAACCAATGGAAGAATATTATTATAGAGATTTCTTTGCTTGCGGATTAGGAATTTATCGCGACGGGGCTAGCATTAATTTTCCAGAGAAAACAGCAACCCAAATGATATTCACACTTGTTTCAAATAAATATAAGCCCGATGATGTTTTAACTGCTGAAAACTTCCCTTTATATGTTTATAACGGAATTATTGCCCATCAAGCAATTGAAACAATGAAACACGCAACTGATTTGGGCTCTCATAATTTAAGAAAACCATTGGTTCAAAAGTTTGCAGAAAAGAAAGAAAAAGAACTTAACAAATCAGACATTTGCGATGATGGAACTTTTGCAATGGGCTCAAACACATTGATGAGTTTAGAAAACGCTTTGCTTACCAATAACCAAGTTGCTTTGCATTTAATTGCAAAAAAACTTAACCTGCCAGATGATTTTGATTTTAACTGCATTGATGTTCCATACTTTTTAGAAACAATGAAAGCAACTCACGAGTTTGTTTTTGCAAACCCAAATCCTACCCCTATTGAAACCCCAACCAGAGAACACGTTGAATTAAAAGAAGTTAATGGCGAATTAGAGTTTGGGTTGGTTTAATGAGCCCATTCAATTCTCAGATATAAAAATATTTATTTAAAAAATCAAGGTGGAAAAATGAATAACATATTAGAATATTTAAAACTTAAAACCCAAAACAAAGAAAGTGGCTTCGAACCATCAGATTTTTCTTTGCTTGGTTTAGACCACGCTCCTTCAGATGATGAAATTGCTTCTCAAAATGAAGAATACACTCACCACATTAAAGAACTTATGGAAAGCGAAAATCCTGGCAAAAAACCATGTATTTGTGGTGAAGGCGTTCATAAAAAAGGATTTTTAATTAATTCAAATAAAATTTTATTAAAAAGCGACACAAAAGTTGCAAAACCAGGCCAAGCTTTTTTCATTGCATTAGCGCTAAAAAAGTTTGGAGTTAATATTGCAATGCCTCTTTTGTTCACAACAGAAGCAAGCGTTTACCCTAATAAAAGCCACCCATATTATTCATTTGAAATTCAAGAAGAAGCAAAAGGCTCTTTTGTTAAATCTCTTAGAGCAGACTCATTAATTGAACACATAACTTCAGCTAATCATGATATTAACATAGAATATTTTAAAGATTTAGACAAAAGCAAAGTTAGAGATCAATTTAATCTTGCCATGACAAAACACAGAGCAAAAACAGGAATGCCTTTTATTAAAAATTATATGTTTGATTTCAGCACATTAAAGATTTTAGGTTTTAAAGATTTACACACAGAAAACGTTTTTTATAGTTCTCAAAAAGGCTACACGTTTTTCGATATAGACCAAACCAACAATTTATTTGATGATGAAACATTCAAACAAGCAGAAGCCATTTCAAAGATTAAAGAAAATTTAGAAAACTATTCAAATTACTCTTCTGAAACAATTGAACGAGATTTCATGAATTATATGATTTCAGCTTTGGGCCTTTCCACTCCTTCTCACATTGCTAAACCAACGCTTAAAAGAGGCTTTGCTCAATATGTTTATAACGGAATAATAACACATCAACTTCTAGAATCAATGAAAACCAACACTCCAGAAAATGATTGCTATAACCCAAATTTCCCACACGCTAAAGATTGCGCTATTAAACTTGAATCGCAATTAAACGATAAGAGCAATACCGTTTTAAACAATGCAATTTTAATATCACCTAATAATTTATTAAAGCTTGAAAATGCTTTACTTGAAAACAACTCTACTTCCCTTGACGAAATTAAAGAAGAATATAACTTGCCAGAAGATTTTGATTTCTCTTGCATCGATATTCCATTCTTCTTAGAAACAATGAAAGCAACTCGCGAGTTTGATTTTTCTAACCCAAACCCAACCCCAACTGAAACACCATCTAGAGAGTATATTAAAGCTCGCGACGTTGATGGAAATTTAGAATATGAAATGGTTTAAAACCAAGCCACTTAAAGCAAAAACATTAAAACCAAAGGTGGAAAATGAATAAAATTGTTGAACACTTTTTAATCAAACACAACACAATAAAAAACAATCAATTTGTTGAACAAAGTTCCAACACTTTTTCTAATGCTTACTCAACATATTCTGATTATAAATCAAAATATTGCAAACTAATTAGTCAAGTGGAAGAGCAGGAAAATCTTGCTTGTGGACATGGATTACATAAAACAGCACATTTATTGCCTGATGGAAAAATATTACTAAAATCCAACTATGGTGAATATAGAAAATCTGAAACTCTAAGCAAGGCTTTATTATTGAAAAAATATGGAATAAACATTGCATTACCACTGTTTTTCACATCATCAAACACAGCTTTTAAAAAGAAAGGCAAAATAACTCATTATGAAATTCAAGAAGAGGCAAAAGGTTCATGTGTTAGCGCATTAGGCGAGTCATTTTTAGAAGAGCATCTATTTGCTTGCAACCCAAAACTTAAAGATACTAAGAAAACTTCTGAAGAAATATTTAACGAATATAACCTAGCAATGGCTAAGCATAGAGCAAAAACTCACTTACCGTTTTTAAGCAAATTTGTTTACAATTTTTGTTCATTATATGGTCTTCAAAACGATGATATGCATGCTCAAAATATTTATTATAGCTCCTCCAATGGTTACACCTTTTTTGATCTGGAATTCGATTTTGAAACAAAAAAATCTAGCATAACAAACACTCAAAAAATAAAAGACATTGAAAAGCATATTAGATATTACATATCTGAGCCAACAATAGCAACATCTTGCTTTAATGATCTTATTTTAAGAGGTTATGGAGTTAATCAATTTCAATGTGGTTTTGTTAACTCTGGCAACTTTTCTCAATTCGTTTATAACGGAATTTTAATGCACCAACTTAGAGAAACATTTAAAGCCAACCAACCAGAAAATCAGGTTTATAATCCAAACTTTACTCACCTAAAGGATTTTGCCGAAAACAAGTTAAATTCAATATTTCCAAACAACGAACTGTGTGTGTTTGCTATGAACTCTTCAACTCTTATGAACTTAGAAGAAGCATTAAAAACAAATAACACTCAAGCATTAAATGAAATAAAGGAAGAATATAATCTGCCAAAAGATTTTGATTTTGCTCGCATTGATATTCCTAACTTTTTAGAAACAATGCAAATAACGCACGAGTTTGATTTTGCAAACCCTAACCCTGCCCCAATTAATCACTCAGAAAGAGAGCATGTTGAAGTTAAAGAAAACAATGGTGAATTGGAATTTGGATTGGTTTAACAACAAAAATAAAGTTTAAAATTTAAAAAAAACAAGGTGGAAAATGAATAAAATTGTTGAATACTTTTTAACTAAACACAACACAATAAAAAACAATCAATTTGTTGAACAAAGTTCCAACACTTTTTCTTCTGACTATTATTCCACCTATGAAGATTATGCCGAGAACTACAACGAATTAATTCGCGAAGCAGAGTCAAATCCATCATGCGGGCAAGGTGTTTTTAAATCTGCCCACTTTCTAACCGATGGAAAAATATTACTTAAATCTGAGTGTAACGAATATAGAAAATCAGAAACTCTAAGCAAAGCATTAGCATTAAAAAAATATGGAATTAATATTGCGCTTCCACTATACTTCACTTCGGCTGATAAAGTTTTTAAAAAGAGTAAAGAAAGATTGTATTATGAAATTCAAGAAGAAGCAAAGGGTTCTTTTGTTACTGCGCTTGCCCCTATTTACATCCAACAACATCTTTTAGCTTGCAATCCAAATTTGAAAAAATCCAAAATAACTTCAGAAAAAATGCAAGAAGAATATAATATCGCAATAGCTAAGCATCGCGCCAGAACACATTTGCCATTTTTAAGCAAGTTTGTTTCTGATTACTGCTCACTTTATGCTTTAAAAAATTGTGATATGCACGCTCAAAATATTTATTATAGCTCAACAAATGGTTACACATTCTTTGATTTAGATTATATGTTTAATTTGAAAAAAACTAGCATCACCGATGCTTTAAGGAATAAGGATATTGAAAACCAAATTAAGTATTTTAGTAGCAATTCTATAAAAGAAACTTCTTGTTTTACTAATCTTATTTATAGAGGATATGGGGTTAATCAGTTTCTTAGTGGATTTGTTGATTCTGGTAACTTTTCTCAATTCGTTTATAACGGAATTTTAATACATCAACTGCAAGAAGCTCTTAAAGCCAACCAACCCAATAATCCGGTTTATAATCCAAACTTTACTCGCATGAAAGATTTTGCTGAGAACGGCTTAAACGAAAAGTTCCCAAGCAACGAACTGGGCGTATTTGCTATGAGCCCATCAAATTTAATGAATTTAGAAAATGCATTAAAAACAAATAATATTTCATTATTAAATGATATAAAGAAAAACTATAACCTGCCAGAAGATTTTGACTTTGCTCGCATTGATGTTCCTAACTTTTTAGAAACCATGCAAGCAACTCACGAGTTTGATTTTGCAAACCCTAACCCTGCTCCAATTAATCAATCAGAAAGAGAACATGTTGAAATTAAAGAAAACAATGGCGAATTGGAATTTGGGTTGGTTTAACAACAAAAATAAAGTTTATTAAATTAAAAAACAAGGTGGAAAATGAACAACATAATTGAATATTTAAAACTTAAAACGCAAAACAACGAAAGTGGATTCGAACCATCTGATTTTTCCATGCTTGGCTTAGCATCTATTCCTTCTAACCAAGAAATAGATGCTCAAAACGAAGAATATAAACATTATATTGAAGAGTTAATTAATGATGAAAACAATCCTGAATCAAGCAAATTTTCTGTTTGTGGTGAAGGGAAATATAAAAAAGCATATTTATTTGACTCAAATAAAATTTTATTAAAAAGCTATGTAAAAGTTTTAAAGCCAAGCCGAGCATTTTTTAATGCTCTTGCTTTAAAAAAACTTGGGGTTAATATTGCAATGCCTCTTTTATTCACAACTGAAAAATCATCAAGCGACGATTACTTTCACTCTGGTTATTACTCTTACCAAATTCAAGAAGAAGCAAAAGGCTCTTTTGTTAGTGTTTTAAGAACCAATCAGCTAATAAAACACATATCTTCTTTTAATCAAAATATAAACGAAGATTATTTAAAATCTTTAAGTGAGTGTGATATAAAGGACCAATATAATCTGGCTATGGCAAAGCACCGAGCACAAACGGGTATGCCATTTATTAAAAATTTTATGTTTGATTTTTGCATATTGAATCGTTTAAGTTTTGCTGACCTACACACAGAAAATGTTTTTTATAATTCACATACTGGTTACACGTTTTTTGATTTAGATCCCGATATTTTTTTGTTTGATGCATTACCAAATGAGAGCTACGAACAATCTAATATTATGTCAAAAATCAAATCAAAATTAGAAAAATATGCTAATGCTAAATTTGAAACTCATAATTATGATTTTGGTAATTTTATAATTTCTATGTTGGGCGTTACTCCAGAAAACTACATTCCCAAGCCAATTACTCCTGAGAACTTTGCTCAGCATGTTTATAACGGAATAATCACTCATCAACTACTAGAAGCAATGAAAACTAACATTCCTGAAAATGAATGCTATAATCCATATTTCCCACACGCTAAAGAATGTGCTCTTAAAATAGAATCTCAATTAAATAATAGAAGTAGCCCAGTTTTAAACGATTTATTGTTAATTTCACCAAAAAACATATTGAAACTTGAAAACGCATTAATTGAAAACGACTCTACTTCCCTTGATGAAATAAAGGAAGAATATAACCTACCAGAAGATTTTGATTTTGCTTGCATTGATATTCCTAACTTTTTAGAAACCATGCAAGCAACTCACGAGTTTGATTTTGCAAACCCTAACCCTGCCCCAATTAATCACTCAGAAAGAGAGCATATGGAAGTTAAAGAAAACAATGGCGAATTAGAATTTGGATTGGTTTAGAAATTTCATTTACTAATTTAATTGTTTAAAAAAACAAAAACACAAAAAAATAAAAAAAGGAGAGAATCATGGAAAATGCTAATGATGAATTTATTCAAAGAATATTTGAACTGCAAAACAAATTAGACCAAAACTTAATAACCCAGTCTCCAGTTGACTCTCTCATTTATTCGCTATTTCACGCTTCTCAAATAATTGATGTTATTAAAGATATTGAAAAAGGAAACGTTCTTGAGTCTGGAAAAGGCGTTGAAAAGGTTGGGTATAGATTTTTAAACTACGTTATTTTAAAACAAAAACCCAATAAATATAACTTGCCATTAAATGTTAAAAAAGCAATAACTAAAGTTTTAAGCGATCAGGGTGTTTCCACCCCACCAATCGTTTTTCACACAAATCAAGATATTGTTTTTAACAATGGTCATGTTAATGATTTATATGAAGTTCAACAATCAGCAATTGGTTCACCAATTGGTTTTTCTAAATCTTACAAAGTTTTAGAATATGCCAACGGGTTAGAATCTAACAACGCTCATAGCGAAACTGAAAACAACACCGACTTGGTTATGGCATATAACCTTGCAATGCTTAAAAAACGCACATTAAAAGGAATTCCTCACATTGAAAAATATATTAACAACTATTCAATTCTAAACTCTTTAAAAGTATTAGATTTTCATGGAGGAAATGTTTTCTTTCATGATAAAGCTGGATATTCATTTATTGATTTAGAGTTAGGTGGAATTGTTAATATTTTAACAACCCCACATGTTTCCTCTTTTATCAACAATGCATTAGAAAACAACCCGCCAAACTTTCATGTGTTTTTCGATAGAATTAATGGAACAATTATGCACGATCAAATGTTTTTTCCAAATAGATTTAAAAAAGACAAAACTAAATATTTTGAAAACTTCATCTTTTCAGGAATATTAATTCAACAATATTTAAACGCAATATCAAATTCGCAAGATCCGGTTTTAGATTGTGCAAAGGAATTTGTTGAAAATTTAGACATTGAAAACATTGACCAAACCTATTTTGGAGCAAATTATAAAACACTTAATCAATTATATAACGGAATAAAAAATAGCGATGCTGAATCTTTAGATGCAATTCGCAACCAATTCAATATTCCAACAACCTTTAATTTTCAAACCCACTTTGATTGCGAAAGCTTTATTCAAGCAATGGATTTAACTAGGGAAATGAATAATCCAAATACACAATCAGAAACAAACGAAATGATATAAAAAGATTAAAATAAAAATAAAAATAAAAAGGAGGGAATCATGAAAAACACTAATGAAGAATTTATTAAAAGAATATTTGAACTTCAAAAAAAGTTAGATGAAAGTTTAATTGATGAAACTGCATCTGACTCTCTTCTTTATTCTCTTCTTCATATGCCTCAACTCGTTAAAGCAATTAAAAACATTGAACAAGGAGAAACAACCATAATTGGCAGAGGCGTTGACAAAGTTGGATATAAATTTTTAAATTATATTATTCTGAAAGAAAAGATTGATTACACCGTTTCACTTTCTACCAAAAAAGAAATCACTCAAAAGTTGAGGTCAATTGGTGTTCAAACTCCTCCAATTATCTTCCATTCTTCAAGAGATAAACTATTTGATGATGGTTACGTGAACGATTTATATGAAGTTCAACAATTTGCAAAAGGCTCGCCCATTGGATTTAGCATGTCTTATAAAGTTATTGACTATGCAAACGCATTAGAAAATAAAAAAGTATATGGAAATTCTGAAACTGACAATAAAAAACTAGTTGCCAAATATAATTTAGAAATGCTTAAAAAACGTGCATTAACTGGTGCAAAACATGCTGAAAATTTTGTTAAAAACTATGCCATACTTGCATCTATGAATGCATTGGATTTTCATGGTGGGAATATTTTATATAACGAAAACAGCGGCTACACATTCATAGATTTAGTTTTTGACGACACGCTTTTAAAATTTAACAAACAAAAAGATTTAGTTGGCTTTGTTAATAATGCACTAATTTCAAACCCACCTAATTACAATATTTTATTTGACATCTTAGATGGTTCACTTATTTTTAGCAGAACTTATAATGCTTACTCTTTTAATTCAGATAAAAGCCGATACTTTGAAAACTTTATTTTCTCAGGAATTGTTATGCAACAATGCATAAATGCAATTAATAATTCACCCAGCCCAATTTTAGATAGCGCAAAAGAATTTTTAGGCGGAATACACCCAAACAGTATTGACCAAAAATTCTTTGGCGCAAACCCAAGCACATTAAACGTTTTATATAAAGGAATAAAAGAAAACGATTCAAGATGCCTTGATTGCATTCGCAATCAATTCGATATTCCTAATAACTTTAATTTTCAAACGATGTTCGACTGCGAAAGTTTTATTAAAGCAATGGATATAACTAGAGAAATGAATAATCCAAATGAACAAATGCAAACAAACGAAACAATGTAAAACTTCAAACTTTACCTAAAAATATAAAAAAGGAGGATTAGTTATGAATAATGTAAACGACTTTGTTAATCGAATATTTGAATTGCAAAATCAAGTAGACCAAAACTTAATAAAAGAACAAAAAGATGTTTCATCGCTATATTCTTCTTTTGATGAATCTGAAGTTGTTTCTGCTATTAAAAATATTAATGCTGAATCAAGCATTTCAATTGGGTTTGGCGTGGAAAAAACTGGTTACAGATTTTTAAACTATGTTATTTTGGCTTACGGAAGCGAACCGGGTTTTATTTCTCTAAAAGCCAAAAAAACTTTTGCTCAAAATTTAAAAGAAGCTGGAGTCTCAACTCCTGCATTGCTTTACGCTTGCTACCAAAATGACATAATCAAAAACGGATTCGACGACCTAATATATGAAGTTCAGCAATCTGCTATTGGAGCACCAATTGGTTTTAACTCAACCACTCAGTTTACTTATTATTTAAACTCACTTGAAAACCAAAAGGTTTTAGACTGCAATTCTCACCCATTATTCTGGGAATTAGTTCACAAATATAATCTTGATATGATGAAACGCAGAGTTTTAACTGGCATTCCCCACACTGAGAAATTTTTAAAAGATTACGCCATATTAGATTCTATTAATGCTTTGGATTATCATGGTGGAAACGTTTTTTATAACCCATCTATGGGATATTCATTTATTGATTTAGATATTAACGATTGCATAAACAACTGTGGGTTGGCAAACTTTGAAAAATATTTAAACACCTGCCTTGCAAATAGAAAAGTAAACTTTAACAATCTTTTTGAACGCGCCGATGGAACTGTTTTGCATTCAAAGCGATATTCTTATCATGATTTTTTAGATGGCAGAAAAGAACACTTTGAACACTTTATGTTCTCTGGAATTCTAATGAAACAACTATTAAACGTTATGCAAACTTCAACAGATCCGATTTTAAAAGACGCTAATGAGTTTGCTAATAATTTTGATTATAAAAACATGGAAAAAGATTATTTTGGAGCAAGTTCAAAAAACTTAAACTTACTATACGTTGGAATAACGCAAAACGATGAAAAAAGCCTTAAAAAAATTCGCTCTCATTTTAAGCTTCCAAAATCATATGATTTCCAAACCGATTTTGACAGCGAAAGTTTTATTAAAGCAATGGATTCAACTAACGAAATGGACATGCAAAACAATTCAACCAGCATAGGAGAAATGATATAAACCAATGAAAATAAAGAATAGAATTTTTCAACAGTTTTTCAATAAGCATCAACCTCAAATGACGGAATCAACCAATTCTGCTCATTCTGTTTCTTGCACTCAACCACCATTAACCAAAGAATCTGAAAAAAAATCTGATTCTTTAATATATTCTTTAAATGATTATGATTTAGAGTTAGTTGAAGAATTAATAAAATTGCAAAATAACACAGATGAAAAAATTATGCTAGAAAATTATGAACCTTCTTATTTCACCTCAGAAAATCCTTTGTTGGTTGAATCTATTCAAAAAATTGAACATGGCCTTTCATCTGAAATGGGGTCAGGCGTTCATAAAAAGGGTTATAGATTTTTAACATATATCTTATTAAAACAAGTTCCCAATCAATATATAAGTTTTTCAGACAAACAAACAACTTCTGATTTTTTAAGGAAAAATTACAATATAAACACTCCCGAATTGGTTGGAAACATTCTTAGAGATGATGTTTTGCATAATGGTGACTTTAATATCACATATGAAATTCAAAAGTTAGCAACAGGGCTTCCATTAGCCTTTGGAAAACCTGAAAATATGATTTCCTTTTTATCAACCCTTAAAAACTGCCACCCGAGCCAACTTGGGTTCACTCGCAATCTTGATAAAACATATAACGCAACCATGCTAAAACACCGTGCTTTAACTCACATTCCCCACATTGAAAAATTTTTAGAAGATTTTACCGTTCTTAATAATAATCATTTGATAGATTATCACGGAGAAAACATTCATTTTAGTGAAAAATATGGTTATTCTTTTATTGACTTAGGCTATAGAGGTTTCTCTGAATCTTATAATGAAAAAAAATTAAAATGTATATTTGAAGAAAACTTGAAAAGTTTTCCTGATTATGATTTTTTCTTTTCAAATTTATATGGAAGTTGGGAACTAAACAAAAAATATATGGGTTCTGAATGTTTTTATAACCGTGAATACTTCACCGAATATGTTTACTTAGGAGTTTTAACCAAACAAATTCTAAACGTTATGAAAACAACTTCTAGCCCACTTCTTGATAATGCAAAGTTTTATGCAAATAACCTTTACAATCAAAAAAATTTCTTCTCTGCCCCACCCGAATTTTTAGACCAATTATATTCAGCATTTAAAACAAACAACTCAAATTATTTGCAAGAAGTTAAAAATCAATTTTATTTACCTGAAGATTACGACTTGAATAAAACACTAGATAGCGATGCTTTCATTAAAGCCATGGATTTAACATATGCCATGGAGCAACCAACTGCTAAAACTGATGAAATTGCTGAAATAAATTAATTAGGAAACTTAAAAAAAATAAGCACTAAAATATAAATAAAAATAAATTTAAACAAAGGAGAGAACATGAGCACCGTTGATGAGATAATTCAAAACTTAATAGCCAAGCAAGATGCCAACGATGCTCTTGCTAGAAAAGATAGTTTAAACGAAACTGAACTATATTTCCATATAAAACAAATTGAAAATAAAAAAGCCAACCAAATGGGCAATGGAGCTTTTAAAAATGTTTACCCTTATAAAGGAGCTAAAGTTATTTTAGCAGGATTGCTTCATAAAAATGATTTTGAACACCGCCAGCAAATTATTAACCAACTTATTGAATGTGGAATAAACACGCCCAGATTAATATTTTACACAGTTAAAGACAATCACAATTATGAAGTTCAAGAAAGAGCTAAAGGTTCATTTTTAAGAACAAATTACTATCGTTATATTTTAGATCACTTAAGTGGATTAAGTAAAAAAGAAATAAAAATAGAACCCGAAGATGAAAACTCTTTAAAACACAAGTATAATTTTGAAATGATAAAAAGAAGAACTTTAACAGGCATTCCACACATTGAAAAATTTTTGAGCGATTTCACTTGCTTAAAAGCCGTTGGAGCACTTGATATTCTTCCTAGAAATTTCTTTTATGATCCAAGAACTGGCTACTCATTTATTGATTTAAACGTTTCAGATTTCAGTAAAAACATAAGAAACATGAGAGCCTATTTAAATTCAAAAGTCAATTCTTCAAGCGAATTCAAAATTAATAGTGGTTATGCCGACTTTATTTTTGAATGCATTGCCTCAGATGATGGTTATCGATATAATTTATTTCACAACAATTTGCATTTTGGCGAATACGTTTATTCTGGAATTTTACTAAAGCAATTTTTAAATGTTATGCAAACTTCAACCGACCCAAATTTAAAATTTGCAAAGGAATTTGCTGAAAATTTTGATTTTGATTCCATAACTAGCGCCTCGCCAAAAACTTTAGATCTATTATACTCGGGTTTAAAAACAAACGATGAAACAACATTTAAATATATAAGAAAAGAATTTGGATTGCCTGCATCTTACGATTTCAATAAAGAACTAGACGGCGAATCGTTCATTAAAGCAATGGATTTAACAAATACAATGGAGCAACCAGCCCCTCAAATTGATGATGTTTCAGAAAAATAATAATTTAAATTTAAAATTAAAAAAAAACAATTCATAAAAAACAAACAAAGGAAAAAACATGAATAGCATTGACGAAATAATTCAAAACTTAATAGCTAAGCAAAAGGAAATAGATCAAGAACAATGTTCTCGTGGGTTTAACGCCAAAGAAATTAAAGCTCAAATTAAAAAAATTGCAGATTATGACGTTTACCCAACGGGTGGAGGCGCATATAAAAATGTTTTTCCTTACAAAAAAGATAAAGTTATTTTAGAGGAAGGCACTTATCGCCAAACACTACCTTTTAATGTTAAAAAAGAAATAGTTAACAAACTAAACGAATACGGAATTAACACTCCAAAACTTATTTTTTATTTAACGCAAGACCAAGCTTTTAAATTAGGAAATAAAGAACTTTCATATGAAGTTCAAGAAAGAGCAAAGGGTTCATTTTTAAACACCTTTGATTATGAGAAAGTTCTTTATCATTTATATGGTTTAACTGGAGAAATGTTTGTTCCTAATCTTACTAAAGATTCAGAAAATTTGTTATGCGAAAAATATAATTTTGAAATACTTAAAAACAGAACTCTAACAGGAATCCCTCATATTGAAAAGTTCTTAAAACACTTCACTTGTCTTTCTTCTGCTTACGCTTTAGACGTTAACGGAGGCAACTTCTTCTATAGCCCAGCCTTTGGATATACCTTTATTGATTTAGATTTAGACAAGTTTGATAATAACAACATATTAGATTTAGATAACTTTTTTAATTCACAAATAAATGACATTAATAAAGCTAGAATTATGTCAAGCTATTCCTACCTTATGCATTGTTGTGTTGATAGTTTACATGAAGGAGGGTTTTTCAAACCAGACCCTAACGAAAATTTTGAAGCATATGTTTACACAGGTCTATTATGCACGCAATTCCTTAACGTTATGCAAACTTCACCCGATCCAAAACTTAGGTTTGCAAAGGAATATGCTGAAAGGTTTAAATTTTCAAATTTTTATGGTGCTAACCCTCAAACTTTAGATTTGCTTTACTCTGCAATTAAATCAAATGATAAATCTTTATTAAAATCAATCCGTTGCCAATTTGACTTGCCTGCCACCTATGATTTCAATAAAGAAATAGACGGCGAAAGTTTTATTAAAGCAATGGATTTAACAAACGCAATGGAGCAACCAACACCTCAAACTGAAGTTGTTTCAGAAAAAGAATAATTAAAATTTAAATTAAAAAGAAATTAATTCATTATAAAACAAAGGAGAATGCATGAGCATCGTTGATGAAATAATTCAAAACTTAATAGCAAAGCAAGAAGAAAACGATCTTGTGCCACGCACTTCTAGCATTAATAATCTTGAACTTGCTTTACACATAGATAAAATTACTAAGAAAAAAACTGAAAGAATGGGTAAAGGCGCATATAAAACTGTTTACCCATTTAAAAGTGATAAGGTAATTATATCTCAATTGTTTTCTTCAAATACTTTTGAAAATAGAAAACAAATTATTAATCAACTTATAGAGTATGGAATAAACACTCCTAGATTGATTTTTTATACCACCAAAAATTCTAGAAGTTATGAAGTTCAAGAAAGAGCAAAAGGTTCATTTCTAAGAACATCATTTCACGAATACGTGTTAAATCACTTGAGTAGCCTAAGCAAAGAAAAATTCATGTTAGAACCCGAAGATGAGAGAGCACTAACAAATAAATATAATTTTGAAGATAATGTGTATGATGTTAGTGTGGGTGATGGATTGCAATTTGCTAACACTGTTA
>JAZUCB010000120.1:0-1819 GCA_045638985.1 Clostridia bacterium | reverse complement strand
TAGCATCTTTTAACAGAAATAATAACAAAATTTAAAATTAATTTAATATCAATTCAATTTAAAAACACACTTTTAAAGGAGTTAACTTCAATTTAAGTGTGTTTTTTATTTTTGTGTGATATTATATTAAAAATTATTAATATAAGGAGAAGATGTTATGATAACAGAGAGTTTTGATAATAAATCGCAAGCGTTAATTAACCCAATACTTAAAGGTGATGTTGTGAAGTGCGACGTGGTTATTGCAACATTTTCTAATGAGATTGAAGAATATGTTGTTAAAAAATTTAATGCTATAAAAGTAAATGAATTTTCTTGCGTTAATGGAAAATTTCCAGTTTACACTTTTGAATATAATAATAAAACTTTTGGGTTTTATAAAACTTTATTAGGCGCTCCTGCGTCAGCTGGTATGTTGGAAGAAGTGGCAATTATGTTTGATTGCAAGAAATTTTTAGTTTTTGGATCTGCCGGAACATTAGATAAAAGTTGCTATGGCAAAGTTATGGTTCCAACATTTGCATACCGTGATGAAGGAACTTCATATCATTATGCAGAAG
This sequence comes from Clostridia bacterium, assembly GCA_045638985.1. Taxonomy (GTDB): domain Bacteria; phylum Bacillota; class Clostridia; order Christensenellales; family UBA1242; genus UBA11490. Next base: position 1,259 of record JAZUCB010000120.1, on the reverse strand, counting down.
CAGAGGATTATATTGAAATTAATAATTCCCATGTGGTGGCAGAATTTATGGAAAAGCATGAAATACCTTATGCAATAGGAAAAACATGGACAACTGATGGCTTTTTTAGAGAAACTAAAAATAACATAGAAAAAAGGCAAAAAGATGGTTGCATTGCTGTTGATATGGAATGTTCTGCTATGCAAGCAGTGTGCAATTTTAGAAATCTTAACTTATATTATTTCTTTTTAAGTGGTGATTTAATGGATGCGCCAGAATGGGATGAAAAGGGGTTAAGAGAAGCTAACCATAATTACCAAAATTTTGAAATTGCACTTCATTTAGCATGTGAATTATAAGTGCCAGAAATTTGGTTTTCAAACAAAAAAAATTCAATTAAATATGGGGTTGTAAATGAAAAGATTGTTTTTAACTAGTAGTCTTGGTGGTTACACAAGAACTGTGGAAGGAGAAGAGGTTGCTGAAAAAATTGTTAAATGTGATAATTCGAATGGTTTTATTGATAGATTAAAAGAAGCTGTTCCTAGTGCTAAAAACTTTGTTTTTGTGGCAAGTAATCCAGAAGGTTATGAAAAAACCGATATGTATGCAAATATAATAGTTCAAGCGTTAAATCTTGATGGTTTTGGTATTGAAAATTTAACTATTTTAGATCATAGATTTAATGGAGATAAAAATCAAGTTATTATTAATTCAGATATTTTATTTTTAGCTGGGGGGAATGTTGCTAGTCAAAATAAATATTTTGAGGAACTTGGATTAAGAGATATTATAAGTAAATATAATGGAGTTGTTGTTGGGCAAAGTGCCGGCAGTATGAATTGTAGTGAAATTGTTTATAATCAACCAGAGCTTGATGAAGAATTTGAAGACGAGAATTTTGTTAAGAAGTTAAAAGGGTTGGGTTTGGTTAATTATTCCATTATGCCGCATATGAATTATGCTGATTATGTTGATGAGGTTGGTCATCCAACTGTTATGCAAATGTGTTTGCAAGATAGTTTTAAGTTTCCTCATTATGGAATTGTTGATTATGGATTTATTGAAGTTGCAAACGGAATTTCCACGTCATTTGGTAAAACAATGTTGATTAAAGATGGTAAATGTGTAACACTATGCGAAAATGGTGAAAACATTATATTAGATGAAAAGTTTATGGGTAAAGTAATTTAAAGTAAAAAAAAATAGGGCAAGTATTGCTTGCTCGTTTTTTTTGTTTATAAAAAAATTTTTAATTTAAAGTGTTCGTCTCGATTTGG
>JAZUCB010000119.1:0-9543 GCA_045638985.1 Clostridia bacterium | reverse complement strand
TTGCTAAGAATTGTAACAATGCTTGTTTATAATGTGTTTATTATTGTTATGGATTTTAACTTTGCATTGTCAATTGCGTTTATTGGATTTTTTCTTGGTGCTGATTATGCACTTAAAGGAATACCAAATGAGGCTATATATAACTATTCTTCTTTGAATAAAGATAGTGGTAGTATAGGAATAACTAGAATGGTGGAAAAAATTGGTTATGTTGCTGCTGCTTTGATAGGTGGATTTTTGTTAGATATTAATAAGATTATTGTTGTTGCAATTTCTATTGGGTTATATGCAATTTCAGTTGTTCCACTTTTAATTTTCTATTTTAAATCCAAAAAATCTAAAGTGTTTAATAAAGATGCTATTTCGAATGCGATTGAAAGTTTATATACTGATGATTCCATTAAAGAACAAAGCAAAAAGCTAACAAAAGAAATTTTAATAAGATATGCAATTTTATATTTTTTATATTCTTTTATTGATGTAACAACAATTATTTTTAAATTTTATGTGTTTAGCACGGGTGGTAAGTATTCTGCTGTTGGAATATACACTGCATTTTTGCAAGGGGCTTATGGATTGTCGGGCTTCTTATTTGGGTATTTAGATTCAAAAAAAGACACAACAGCATTGGTTAGTTTGAGTTGCGTTTTGTTGGCAATATTTAATCTATTATTAATTATTTTTAAAATCCCATTTGTTTTAGGTTTGATTTATTCATTAATTGGTTTCTTTTTACCAATGCAGTCTGTTTATTTGATGCAAAGATACTTAACAAAATCACGAATCTTAGGAGTTTCTAATAGGGCACTACTAGTTAAAGATGTTTCTGTTCAAAGTGGTTATGTATTTTTATTTTTAATAGGAACTGCGTTCAGTGCGCTGTTGCCAGTATTTATTGCTGTTTCGTTAGGAACGCTAACAACTGCAGCGTTAATACCTCAAAATGAAGAAAAAACAAGAAAAATTCTGGTTGATATATTGGAAAACAATGAAATATGTGCTAGTAAAAAACGAAAGAAGCAAAGAAAAAAACAAGTTGTAGTTAATGAAGAAAATAAAGAAAGTTCAGAAAAAATTAAAAGCAAGAAAAGTAATAAAAGTAAAAAAGAAGATGCTTAAAAATTTAAGCATCTTTTTCACTTTTAAAAAACTAAATTCATAAATATTATTATGATAATTAGTAATGGTAAATTTAAAAATGTTAACAATAGAGATGTTATTAAAAATAGTTATTCTATTGAATCTTTAAAAACAAAAGAAAAATGGTTGCAAAGTTCAAGGTTTTGTTGTGTTTATAATGAGATTTTAAAAGATAATATTTTAAGTTTTGATATGGAAGTTAATAAAAAACAAGAAAACGTTGATGGGGTTAGAAATTGCTCAGTTAAACTTTCTAGAATAATTTGCATGGATTTGGGTGAATTAATTAATTGCACACATAAATTGCAGCAGTTAACTAATAACAATGGATATATTGAAAAACTAATAGGCATTAGAAATATAATTGCTTTAAATTTAAACTCAATGCGAAATATTTACAACGTTTTAAGTGGATTTGAACTTGAAGATAATAAGCAAAAGGATTGCGATTATCAAAGTTTTTGTTTTGGGTTGGTTGATATTATAAATAAAATTGGGGGTTTGCTAAAAAACATATTAAAGTTGAATAAGCTGGTTGATGCGAAGTTTATTAACAAGGAATTGCAGGCAGTTTATAATGAAATGATATATGTTTGGAATTTATTCTTGCAACTTCAGTTATTTTGTTTTAAATAAAAAAAAATTATGAAATTAATTTCATAATTTTTTAACTTTTCATATTGAAAACATAATCTAAACCAACGAAAAGATCACTATGATGAGTTTTAACGATTGTTGGATTCTCTGTTACTAGGTGTTTTGTTGTTTCTTCGTAAATTTCTCCATATTGCTTAGGGTCGCCAGAAACAATATCTAAAACATCTAGTTTTTCTTTTTCTTTAGGGTTTTTAGGGTTTGAATAAATAACATTGTCAAAACTCATAATCATTTTTAAACCAGTTGATCCAACAACTCTAAAGCGATCTCTTTTTTTAGATACGGTTAAAATTGGAACCATGGTGTTAACCAATTGAAGCATGTTTACTTGCAATCCATTAGTTATTAATTCTGTTATGGCTTTTGCAACGAAATCTTTATATTGCATGATTGAATCTTTGGCGGGAATAATTAATGTGTAAGTGTCGGGCATAAAGTTTAAAAAATTAACCCTTTTTTTCTCGCTATCATAACGAACAACAATCTCTCCGTTTGGTTTGCCTTTAATTTGAGTTCTGCAGATGTTTATTCCAGCGTTGCGAAAAATAAAATCAGGTGTGTCGTAATATGTTTTAAAATATTTATCTTTACCCAAATATTCCTTATTATATTGGCTTAAAACCTGACTTTTATAAATTATATCTTGTTTTTCTGTTTTAATATTGCTTAGAAGGAATTTACCTCCTAAATAACTCGTTAATTTACCTACTTCTAACATATGTTTTATTATAGTACTTTTGTTTTTTTTAAGCAAACTTTTTTTTATTTTATTCGGTTTATTTTATATTTTAATTTAATAATTATTATTTTATTTTGTTTATAAGTTAAATTTTGCGTTTAATTGCAATGTAAATTGAGATTTTAATTTTAAAAAACTATTGGAATTATTAAATAAATAATATATAATATTATTGTGAGAAATTATCAGCTATGAAAAGTAAGAGAATTTTATTAAGTGTTTTAATAAGTTTAATATTAGTTTTATGCTCGGGTTGCGCAACAATTCAGCACACTAGAAAAGTTACTGAAGGTGAAGTGCAAGATGTGATTATTGTGGAACTTGATAAAACTAAATTTCCTTCTAATTCTAAGTATTTAGAAGTTTCAAATGCGATTCATTTGGATTTTATTGCTTATAACAGAGCAATAAACAAATGGTTTGATCAATTTTTCCCAAATGGAGAAAATGGGGATTTTGAACTATATGAAAATGTTAAAAATAACATATTGGTTCAATATAAAGGAGATGTTTCAAATGGAGAATTCTTCTTTGAAATAACATTTTTATCTAGTGGTTATTTCTATTTGTTTTATGGTGCTGAGATTGAAGGCATTGATAAAGAACAAGCATATGAGGCTATTATGAATGATATTGGTCCATTTATAATTAACTATGAGAATTTGAAGGTTGAAGATTTTTCTGCTTTCTCTTATAAATACTCAAGAATATGCAGTGACACAATTTATAACACTATGTTAAACCAAAAAGTTATTAGTGATGTGTCTTCAGATGAAACTTATTTAGAAAAATATTCTTCAATTATGGGAAGTGAGAATGCTGAGAGCGAATTGTTGAACAATGTTCAAATTATTCAAGCTTTTGGAACGGTTGATGATAGAATTTGCTCTAATGCAAATTATGGAACATCGAAGGGTGAAGATGGATTATACTATCATTTATGGAATATTAATCAACTTATAAGTGGAAATAGTGATGCGAAAATAGAGTTGTTTTTAAAGGCTGCAAATCAAGCAACATGGTATATATTAGCGTTAGTTATTGCTGTTGCAGGATTAGTGGTTACTTTTATTCTTGCTAAGAAAGTTAATTTGTCAGAAATTGATGAGGCATTAACTTTAGATGTTGGGAAGAAAAATGATGAGGATGAATAATGGCTGAAAGTTATTTTTTTGATAAAAGAGTTATAAAAAGAAATGCGATTAAATATTTGATAATATTTATTATAATTTTGCCAGTATTTATTGGGTTAAACATTTTATTAAACGGTTTAACTGCAAGTTGGGTTGTGATTTTAATAGATGTTATTGTTGGGTTCTTTTTAATTATTGGTTTGGGGTATGTGTATGACAAAATAAACAACAAACGAATTGCTAAAAAAGAACAGAGAATTAAAGAGTTTAAAAAGAGGCAAAGGCTTGCAAATTTAGAGGTTGAAGAAGAAAAGGACGTTTCTGAAGAATCAACTGCTAAGCCTCAGCCAAAGAAAAAACGAAAAAGAAGAAATAGAAAATAAAGGAAAAAACAATGGCTAAAACTAGAAATGGCGAAAGAATGCTTCCTCATAGCATTGAAAGTGAACAATGTGTTTTGGGTTGTGTGCTTATTGATCAAGATGCGTGCATTAATATTATTGGAGATTTGAAAGAAGATGACTTTTATATTGAAGCACATAAAATAATTTTCTCTAATATGAGAGATGTTTATAACTGCAATCAACCAGTTGACTTTGTTAGCTTGTGTGATCAACTTGAAAAGCATGATTTATTAGAAGCTGTTGGTGGAATTGACTATATAACAACTTTAACAAACATAGTTCCAAGTGCTAGCAACTATAAGCATTATGAAGAAATGGTTAAAAGAAGTTCGGTGCTTAGAAAGTTGATTTCTGCTTCTCAAGATATTATTAATTATGCTTTTGATGGCCCATCAAAAGAAGATGCAATTGCGTTTGCTGAGCAGAATATATTTAACATTGCAGAGAAGGAAGATAGGGGTGGGTTGTCTCACGTTGCTGATGCGTTAGATAAGGTTATTCAAAGATTTGAAACTATTCAAAAAGATAAAGGTTCATTGCAAGGAATTGGAACGGGTTTATATGGGTTAGATAAATTAACGAATGGTTTTAAAAAATCTGAGTTGATATTGCTAGCTGCTCGTCCGGGTGGTGGAAAAACCAGCTTGGGAATGAACATTGTTCAGCACGTGGCACTTGAAGAAAAGAAAAAAGTTGCAATTTTCTCGCTGGAAATGAGTAAAGAGCAAATTATGCAAAGAGCAATTTGTTCGGTTGGATATGTTGATATGCAAAAGGCATTGAGTGGAGAAATGAGCGTTAAAGATTGGAAGGCAATTTGGCAAGCGAAAGAAAAACTTGCAACCTCACATATTTATGTTGACGAAGGTTTCTCTAAATCTCCAGCTGATATTGTTAGTAAATGCAAGAGATTGAAACGTGAGAAAGGATTAGATTTCTTGATGATAGACTATTTGCAGCTGATGCAAGGAACAAAGAACAAAGAAAACCGTCAACAAGAAATAAGTGAAATAACCAGAGCTTTGAAGATGGCAGCAAGAGAATTGGAAATTCCAATATTGTTGCTTTCGCAGTTATCTCGTGGAACTGAAAACAGGCAAGACCATAGACCAATGCTTTCAGACTTGAGGGAGTCTGGAGCTATTGAGCAAGACGCAGATATTGTTTTATTCGTTTATAGACCAGATATGTATAACGATAGCAAAGATAAAGATGCTCCAGCAGAACTTATTGTGGCAAAACACAGAAATGGTCCGTTAGACACGGTTTACTTAAAATGGATTGGAAATATTACTTCATTTGTTAACTTTAATAATGATGCTAATATGCAAAGTTTGGAAAAGTCTGCTCCTGCAGAAAATGGTGAAACAAAAGCTAATGAAGTTGTTGCTGAAGAAATTGGCGATTTAGATGATATTTTCTAATAGGAGGTAAAAAATGGAAGAAAATAATCAAAACATTCAGGTGGAGCAAAACGAAAATGGTGGAATGAATACGAACTCTGCAAATGTGCAAAAACCTAGCAAAATGGCATTGATTATATGCACTATTTTGTGTGTTGTGTTCGTGGGGATTTCACTAATATATTTTTTGCAAAGTAATAGTTTAGAAGGATGGGAAAACATACTTATATTATGGACTTTTCCAATTATTGTTGGATGTAATATTTTTGCTACATTATTTTCTATAATAAACTTTGCTATTGCTTTTAAAAAGTCAAAAGCTCAAAGAATATTTGCCTTAATTATGATGATTTTAGTTATTATTTATAGTGTGTTTTCTGTTGTGTTCTTTTATATTAAATAAGTAATAAAGTTAATAGGATGTTAGAATGAAAAAAACAAAAATAATTGCAACGCTTGGTCCATCAAGCGCAAATGAAAAAACTCTTAAAGCTATGATTATGGCTGGAGTTAATGTTGTTAGATTAAATTTAAGCCATACTGGGCTAGAAGAGTTAGATAGATTAATTAATTTGGTTAAAAGTGTTAGGGCAGACTTGAAAAAGGAAGTGGCTATTATGATAGACACTCGTGGCCCTGAAATAAGAACAGGTGCGTTTGAAAACCCTATTTGCTTGAAAAAAGGGCAAGTGTTCACTTTTTATAAAGAAGATGTTTTGGGAAATCAAGATGGTTGCACCATAAAACAAAAGAGCATTTTTAACGATTTAAAAGTGGGAACAAAATTTTCTGCTTGTAATGGGTTAATAAAATTTAAATGTTTGGAAAAAGACCAAAAGAATAATTTAATTTGTAAAGTTCTTTCAAGTGGCACCATTTCAAGCAATAAAAGCATGAGTTTTCCTAATTTAAAATTAAACGTTGAATATTTGAATGAGCATGATAAATCATGCATAGAGTTTGGGGTAAAAAAGGGCGTTGATTATATTGCTTGCAGTTTTGTTAGTGATAAAAATGATCTTCTTGAAATTTCAAAAATAGTTGATGGCTTAAAGGCAAGCACCAAATTAATTGCTAAAATTGAAAATAAATTAGGAATTACTAACTTAAACGAAATTTTAGAAAACTGCGATGGGGTTATGGTTGCAAGAGGGGATTTGGGTATTGAAATTCCACAAGAAAAGGTTCCTAGTATTCAAAAAGATATGATTCATAAATGCAAAGAAACCGGAAAAATTGTTATAATTGCAACTGAAATGTTAGAGAGTATGACAACTTCAATTAGACCAACAAGGGCAGAAACAAGCGACGTTGCTAATGCTATTTATGATGGTGCGAGTGCAGTTATGTTATCGGGAGAAACAGCAGTTGGGAAATTTCCTGTTAACGTGGTTGAAACTATGAGTAAGATTGCGATTGAAACAGAGAAATCAATCAATTATCAATCAAGATTTGAAAAGTCAAACTTTAAAGCAAATAATATTCAAGACGTTATGAGTATGGCCTGCGTTCAGTCTAGCTTTTTATTGAAAGGCGTTAAAGCAATTGTTGTTTACACTGATTCTGGCCACACTGCACATTTCATAAGTAGGTTTAGGCCAAATGTGCCAATTGTTGCACTAACGCCAAGTGAGCAAACATTTAATCAACTTGCGTTAGAGTGGGGTGTTGTTCCAGTTCTAATTAGGGGAATTGGTAGGGCTGATGATTTAATTGATATAGCTAATGCAGTTGTTAAACAATATAAATTGGCTAAAGAAGAAGATGTTATATTGATTGGATCTGGTAGTAGAAAACCAACTAAAACAGATATGATGAAATTCCACATTGTGGTTTAAAAAAGAGTTTTTAAAAACTCTTTTTTTATTATTAATTTATGTTCAATTAAAAAATTGAATATAAATTTATCAGAGAGATATTTCACAGTTTAAATATTTTATAAAATAAATATCCACGGGAAATTGGGTTAAAAAAAACATGTTATAAATAAAGCTTATAACATGTTTTTTCATTTATGCAGTTATAATTAATGAGCGAACAATTAATTTTAAAAGAGCTAGTTTTGAGGCATCTCCGGTGAAACTTGATTCATTTGGGTGGATTGTTGGAGATGAGTTTATGTTTTCAACAAAGATTGAATCTCCAGTTGTTGTGTCTATATCGCCAGAAATTAAATATTTAAAATAATAATTTGGTGAGTATTTAACTTTAACGGAGCTATTTGGTGCATTAATTAAATATTCTAAGCCGTGATCTTCATCAAAGTTTGATATTGTTACGTTAATACTTGAAAGACCATCACTAACAATTTTAAAAGGGATTAAATTTGTTGAGTGAGTAATATTACCATTTGATGTTATTATTTCAGTTGAATCATTAATATCTGCTGAAGTGCTGTGGGCTGAAATGTTTCCACTTAAGCTTTTAATATATGCACTTTTAGCATATGTGCCTAATGTTATATCTGAATATTTGCAATCAATTTTAATATATTCTTCTGCACTGTTAACATTAACGTTTCCATCAGAAGAATAAATTATTGCTGGGCTATGAATTGTTCCTAAAGTGATGTTTCCATTTGATGATTTTATGCTACTAGTTCCTGTTAGCTCATTAATATTAATTAATGATGAAGAAGTTAAAATTGAATTTTGAGCAGAACCGTTTGAACTATTTAAATGCCCAAACACTTTTAAAACGATATTAGAAACATTTGCATTAAAACCGTTTTCTAAAGTTTTAACATTGTTTGCTTCAAAGTAAATATCTTTACCAACTAGGTCAATATCTGATTCAAGATTGTTAAATAAAATATCGCCTCTGGTTGCACTGAAAGTTAATCCGTTATTTATTTTAACGTTATCATATTTTGATTTAAAGTTGAAGTTTCCTGAATTTGTTGAAATATTAACGTTATTTAATTCAAGGTCTTTTTGATCTTTATGAGATAAATAAAAATTGCCCGTTGAAGTGGTTAATTTTAAATTGTTTATTTGCAAGTTAGAAATTGAAATATTGCCCTCGGTTGATTTGATAATAAAGTTATATTCAAGATTGGCTGGAAGGCTAATTTTCAAATTACTATCTCTATAAAACACCCATCCACTTGGTTCTGTTATATTTAAAGTGTAAGAAGAAGTTGTTATTTCTTCATTAACGCCCGCGCTATTTAAATTTGCGGCTCCTAAGCAGTTATTAAAAAGAGTGTAAGAAATTGAATCATCAGTTGATTGAGAAATAAAAATATCAAAATTGCCAGCTCCAACTATAACATCAAATGGTTGGGATATTTGAGATGTGGAAATTGCTGTTGAGTTTGATGTTGTTTCTTTTTTGCTTACCATTCCGTATCCAAACAGTTTTAAATTTGGAAAAATAAACATAATTATAACAATTGCGGCAAAAACTGCAAGTGCGCTACCAATTAAAATAAGGCTATAAAGAAGAATGCCTTTAAGAGTTTTTGTGTTCAAAATAACCCCCCAAAAATATTAATCCAAATTTATTATATAATAAATTTTTTTATTATGCAAATCTATTTGTTGTATAAAAATTATTGCTATAAATTGGGTATTGAAATTGGGAAATTAATATGATAAAATTATATATATTTTTCTAAGGGTTGGGTGGAATATGAGTATAAGAGATCATCATGTTGAATTATTAAAAAATTCCTCTAATAAAAAATTTATTGTAGGTATTTATGATGATATGTCGGATTATTATATTAATCTATTAAAAAACCGATTATCTTGCGAATTTATAAAAGTTGAAGAAAAAGACTTAGCAAGAGCAGAATTTTTTTCTAGAAAAATAGATGATGCAGATAAACAAAGCGAAAGGATAAAAGAGATTCTAGGTGATGTTTTAATAATTGATGGAACTTATGATAGCGAAAACAAAACTGCAATTGATGTTAGAAGCCTTGCTCTTAAACTTATGCATTATGATGTATGTTTTTTAGTTGGTGAAGATATTATGGCTAATATGGATAGATCTTTACCTAAGTATAAAGCATATTTAAATATAATGAATAAAACAGTATATAGCAATAAAATGGAAACTAT
>JAZUCB010000118.1:0-6890 GCA_045638985.1 Clostridia bacterium | reverse complement strand
AACTAAGAAACAACAAAAAGATTTTGTTATGTTTCAATTGGAATTATATAAAGATTGCAAGTATTTCGTTCCACCTATTGTTGCTGATGAGTTAAGTATATTTAGCCCTAAGAAAAATGCAAACTATGAAGATTGTGAAACTGTTTATTATTTGGCTTATAAAGATAATAAATTAGTTGGAAGAATTGCGGGAATATTGCAAAATGCAAGCAATAAGAAAAATGATCAAAAATATGTTAGATTTTCAAGAGTTGATTTTATAAATGATAAAGAAGTTGCAAAGGCTTTATTTGATGCTGTTGAAAATTGGGCTAAGTCTAAAGGCATGGAATATGTTCACGGTCCATTAGGTTTTAACGATCTAGAAAGAGAAGGTTTGCTTATTGAAGGTTTTGATCAAATGAGTTGCTTTGAAGAAAATTATTATTATGATTACTACAAAGATATAATTGCAGAATTGGGCTATGTTAAAGATGTTGATTGGCTTGAATTTAGGTTTAAAGTGCCTAAAGAAAAAAATGAAAGGGCTGAAAGATTATCTAAAGTTTTAACAGAAAGATATAAATTGCATGTTGTTCAAATTAAAAGCAAATCAAAGTTGATTAAGAAATATAGAGATCAAATTTTTGCGCTTCTTAATGAATGTTATGGCCCATTATATGGTGTTGTTCCTATAACTAAGAAATTAGAAGATCAATTCGTTTCTCAATTTAAGTTGGTTATTAGTAAAAAGTTAGTTTGCTTGGTTGAAAATGAAAAGGGTGAATTGGTAGGGTTTGGATTAGTGTTCCCAAGTCTATCTGAGGCTATGAGAGCAACTAAAGGAAGAATTGTGTGTGCTAAAATATTTAAGTTGCTTAATGCAATTAGAAAACCAAAAGAAATTGATTTGGCATTAATTGCTGTTCATCCTGATTATAGAACTAAAGGTGTTACTGCTTTTATATTTAATTATATTCAAAAGAATTTGGCGGAAATGGGGGTTGAATATTGCGAATCTTTATTGCAATTAGAAAAAAATATTGCTATTCAAAATCAATTCCAAGAATATAATGGTGTTAATCATAAAAGAAGAAGATGCTATATTAAAAAGATTTAGTTTGGGTATTAAACATTATTAGAGTTAATTTATAAAAAGAATTTTAATATATAAAAACCACGGGATTATACCGTGGTTTTTTTTTATCAAAATAAAAAAGGACATTTTGAAATGTCCTTTTTAAATTTTTCAATTAGATTTAAATATTATTATTCAGTTTTAGAATCATCTTCAACTTCAATAACAACTTCATCACTTGATTCATCTTGAGAATCTTCAATGATTTCAGGTTCAACTTCAGCTTGCTCAATTGTTTCTTCAGTGCTTGTTTGAGTTTCTTCTTGAATAGGAGTTGAAGAAGTTGAATTTTTATTTGTTAAGCCCTTTTTGCTTCTTCTAGTTTCAAACTTAGGGGAGTCGGATTCTTTTATAGCTTTAATATCATTTTCTAATTTCTTGATTTCTCTTTCAATATTTTCTTTAATTGTGTTTAATTGAATAGATTGTTCTTGAACTTCGTTTTTAACTCCGTCAATTTTGCCGTTAACTTTATCTAATCTCTTTTGATTAGTTGTTAAGTCTTTATTGATTTCGTTTATTTCAGCGTTTAATTTCATTTCAGCAGTTTTATCAACATTTACTTTATCTATGGAAATTAATTTATTTTTCTCTTTGATTTTTTCGTTTTTAGCATCGGTTAATTCTTTAACTGCAGATTCCAAAACGTTAATTTGGTAAGCAAATCTTGCTTCAATTGCTTCAATTCTTTTATTTGATTCTTCATTGAAAATTTTAATATCTTCATTAATTTGTTTTAATTCAATTTCTAAATCATCAATTAATTCTTGTTTTGCTTCAATTTTTTCTTGAGCATTTAAGTTTTTGTTTAATGTTTTCTTTCTATCGTAAGAAGTTTTAACTTTTCTGTGTTTTCTTGACGAATAATATTTTCTAATTATAAAGCCAACTAATGCAACAAAAATTGCAATAGCAGTTATTAAACTTGGAATAACAAGCCAATCAACTTGACCAACAGCTGGTTCAGTTTCTGGTTCCTCTTCAACTTTTGGAGTTTGTTCTTTTTCAACTATTGTTGCTGAAATAATGTTTTCATCTTTTGCAACTTCTGTGTATTCTTTTTCATAATCTTCATAAGATGCGATTGTTGAAACTGTTAAGTTGTCGAAGTAAACAGATCCTGAAGCTAATGTTTTTGAGTTTCCCAAACCTAATGTTATGTTAAGGTTTGTTGCTTCAGCAGGGCAGATATAGAAAATAATTTCTTTATATTCGCCATTTGTGTTGATGCCTAAGAATTCTTGACTTTCTTCACCGTATTTTAAAATAACAGTTGCACCTAATTTGCTTCCATCAGGTAGGCTTGATAATTCAGAGGTGATGTTATCTGTTTTAACCCAAACTGAAACTTTGTAATAAGTTGATGCTGAAAGTGAAATTGCTGAGTTTTTAGTATAGTAGAAGTATGTGTCGGCAAGATAATTGTTAATATACAAAACTGTTTTGCCGTCTTTAGCAAGAGCAATTGTGTCTGTTATTTCAGGGTTGGTTTGAGGGTTTGTGATTCCAAATTTTGATAAATTGAAATCGTTATTTAATGCATTTGCAGTCCAATTATATGGAGTTTTATATAAATCTGTGTTTCCATCATTAAATGCTTCGAATGAATCATTTGAATAATCCAAAGTAGGAAGTGAATCTTTATTAGCATTGAATGTTTCTTCGGTTGATGATTTTACAATAATTTCATCAAAATATGCTTCGCCTTGAGCAGATGATGCTAATTCAATAACAACATCATAAGTTTCGTTACCAGTTTTAATATATGCTGTAAACTTTGACCATTCATTATGACTTGAGATATTTTCTTGTTTGTAAATTATTGATGGATTGTCACCAGTTGTTTTCATTGTGAAAGAAACGTTTCCATCCATGCTGCTTGTTGCAACTTTAAATGATAGGTAATAATAAGAATTTGCTGATAATGAGAAGTTTTTAGAAGTGAATGTTGTTAAATTTGCACCATCTGCATTATCTATCATAAGGAAGTTGTTTTTAAGTGAAGTGTTTGAAATAGTTACTTCGCTATAATTATTATTAACAACACCAGAATTTGTTGTTTGAGTGTTATTAGAAGATTGTGTCCAGTTAGAAGGTTTTAATGGATATGAAACTGTTGTGTTAGAATTTTCAATTTCATTAAAAGTGTAGTTGCTAACTAGGTATATTGAAGTGATATTGTTTAAATTAAATTTATTTGTGTCCGTTGAATCTGCTGAGAATGTTGAATAATTAATTCTTTCGATTTCAATATCATCAATAAACACAAAGTTGAATTTTTCATCTTCTAAAGAATTAATAGATATTTCAATTGCAATATTTTTATCTTCAACTGGGCTTCCTTGAATAAAGAAAGTGTAAGCATTCCAGCCGTTTGTGTATGAATCTGTTGAAGTTGTTGTTGCAGTTACGCTTTGCGCTAGATCTTTAATTTCGGTGTTTTCAGTTTTGTCTTTAACGATGATTGAAATATCTTTATTATTAACAGTGTTAGTTTTTGCCCAAACTGTTAATTTATATAAGCCAAATCTTTCAATATTAAAGGCGTCGCTTTCAACTCCTAAATATCCTTTACCATATTTTGCAACTAATAAAGCTGATGTGCCAGATGTTGAACTGAAGTTTGTTCCTGGAATGTAATCAACCTTGCAGTTTGTTAGGTTAGGGTAGTTAGAACTTGTTGTTGAATCAACAACGTTAACAAAAGCATCTGTTAAATTTGAATTGCTATTAACTTTCCAATTATTTAATTCCATTTCAAAAGATGGGTTTGAAATCAAATCATTAATAGTTGTTGGAGTTGAAAGTGAAATGCTAACATTTGTTCCGTCATTGCTATCTTCAACGTTTGTTTTAACTAATTCATTGAATTTATTTTCTGAATATCTAATAATTTGAATGTGGCTAAAGAAAACAGCTCCCATGCTTTTTAAATTGTTTTTATCTCCAAGCCATAATTCTAAATTAAGAGATTCTTTTGTGTTTTCGTTTGTTTGAATATAGAAATTATAATCAGTGAATTTATCATTTGAAACTCTTTCAAATTTTGCTTCAGCATCTTTAGAAGAATCAGAGAAGTTCGTTAGGTAAATGCTAAAGAAAGGATCTGTTTCTTCTGAAACATATTCAACGTTTGTTGCTGTTTGTTTATAAGAGTAAGCAGAAACAACAATTTTATAATAAGAATTTTTTTCTAAAGAAATAGTTTTGCTAGTTGAATAATTTTTATTACCATCAAAATTTGAAGCGTTTATCATTAAAGCGCTTTGTTTTTTAGCGTTTGATGTGTCGATATTAGGGGATTTTAAAAGCCCGTATCTATCCCAAAAAGAATCTAATTCAACTTTGCCTTCATAGCTCTTCATGTTTTCGAAATTAACAACACCACTTTTATAATCCTCATTATAAGGGTCGTTATTGTTAGTTGATGCTGTCCAACCGCTAGGTTGAGCTATGGTTGAAGATGATGTTGAAAAGTTATTATTTGAAAAAAGATCGCTAGTAACATCTTTAGAGAAATATGTTGGAATGTCTGATAAAGCTGAAACTTTATAATTACCTGCAAGCGGAATGATCATTGAAAGAATCATAGCAATGCCTAGCGATAAACCAATAATAAGTTTGTTTTTAAATGTTGATTTTAAAGTTTTAAGCATAATAAATAAATCCTTTTAAATATAGTTGTTCAAAAATATTTATGCTTTCGCAATAATACTAAAATAGTATATAATATTACAATATAAATATCAATTATTTTATACAAATAGTTTAATAATTTAACCCTAAAATATAGGCAAATCAATGAAAAACTATCATCAAAAATAGTTTTAGTTTTTAACAAATAATTATTGATTGGTTGAGTTATAATTTTGATTGTTTTACACAACATATTTATAAATGAAAAAAAACAACATTAAACTCCAAAAAGTAACACAAATTTTAAATTTAAAGTTAGATAAAAAAAAGAAAAAAAATAAATGGCCAAGCTTATTTATTGGCTTTTTTATTGGTATTATTAATGGATTTTTAGGTGGTGGTGGAGGAATGATCTGCGTGCCGGCTTTAAAGTATTTTTGTGGCAAAGAAGATAAGCATGCTCATGCAACAACTTTATTTGTTATGCTACCTTTATGCGTTGTTAGTTTTGTTGTTTATTTGCTTGCTGAAGAGTTGAGATTGAATAATGCTTTGTTTGTTATTATTGGATTTGTGGTGGGTGGTTTTTTAGGTGCTATTTTATTGAAAAAACTAAAAAACTTTTGGTTAGATATTATTTTTTGTGGTGTAACATTGTTTTGTGGGGTTAGATTACTTTTTTAGGGGTGGTTGATGATTTTTTGGTATATTTGGGCAGGTGTTGTGAGTGGAGTTATTGCAGGAATGGGCATGGGTGGTGGAACTTTGCTGATTCCCATTTTAACAATTTTACTTTCATTTGCACAAAAAACGGCACAATGCGTTAATTTGATTGCTTTTATTCCTATGGCAATTGTTGCGTTAATAATTCATATTAAAAATAAACTTGTTGATTTTAAATTGGGATTTTTATTAATGATAACTGGTGTTATTGCTGCTGTTGGTGGAGCAATGTTGGCAACAATTGTTAAAAATGTTGTTCTTCAAAAGATTTTTGCAGTGTTTTTAGTTATCATTGCTTTAATCCAAATATGTGGCATTATTGGTATGATTATTAAGAATAATAAGGTTAAAAAAGCAAATATTATTCTAAGTTTTTATTCAACAAGGTTTTATCAAATTTCTGATAAATAACATTTAATTAAAATCTATTATAAATCTTTTTTGTTAATTTATTAAGTTGAAAATATTTTTTTAATGTGATAAACTTTAAAAAGTTAACAAACAAAGGAGATAATTATGGTAGATAAAAATGTTTGTATTGGTTGTGGTGCATGTGCGAGTGCGTGCCCAGTTGAAGCAATATCTATTGATAAAGGATATGCTGAAATAGATGAAAGCAAATGCATTAAATGTGGAACATGCGAAGGTATTTGCCCAGTTGGAGCAATTGATTTAAGCAAGTAATTTAATTTTACTTGCTTTTTTTATTGTTTTTTATAAAACATTAAAATGCGATTAAAATATTGTTGTAAACTTAATAAAAAATATTTAAATTACTGGTATACAAATTCATTTTTATATGTTATAATCAAAACCGTAGCAGGTGGAACTATGTTTATTAAAGAAAAGAGGTGCTCACTTTGGATAAATATGCTGTTATAGAATTAAATACTAACTTTATTAAGGTGCAACAAGTTGATGCTATTATGAATAAATCATTTGTTGTGTCGAAACAATTTGTTATGCCAATTAATTTGGTTAAAGATTTTTATCCTGATTGCTTTATTAAAACTTCTGCTAGTAAAGAAATAATTGAGGTTTTGGCAGTTATTAAATCTATGTTAGATAGAGAAGAAATTAGTCAAACCATTTGCTTTGCATCAAGTGTTTTAAATGAAGCTAAAAATGCGAATAGTTTTTTGAATGAAATTTTGAATGCTTCATCTTTTAAATTTGAAATATTGAATCCTGAAGAAGAACTTGAATGTTTGTATTCTGCAGTTATCAATACTTTCAATAAGCCAAAGGGTGTTATTTGCCATGTTGGAGATTATGCAACAGAATTATTGATGTATAATAGAAGAAATGTGTTGCATACAGCAACAATTCCATTTGGTGCAATTAATTCATTAAGAAAATTCAATGATATTGATTCTCCAGATGTTAAATGCGATGCTATAAATAAACTTGTTTT
>JAZUCB010000117.1:0-8679 GCA_045638985.1 Clostridia bacterium | reverse complement strand
AAATTTTAATTTGATTAGAATATTGCAATGCTAATAAAATTTTATTAATAATATCTTCGTTGTCTAAAGTTTTGATTCCTAATAGAGTGTAAACATTATCAATTAAGTTGCTTTTAGTGATATACGTGTTGCCAGACTTATCTGAATTTTCTTTTAAGGCGTGCATAATTCCTGCTCTAAACCTGAACTCGCTATCACTTTTTATACCCAAGTTTTGAGCAATTTTATCTGCAGTGAAAAAACCAACTCCATCAATATCTTCAACAAGTTTATATGGATTTGTTTTTAAAACATTTTCTGTTTGGTCTCCATAAACGTTGAAAATTTTGATTGCCATATTGGTTGAAATGTTATGAGATTGAAGATAAATTACAGCGTTTTGCATTTGTTTGATTTGTGCAAATGATTTGCAAATTTCATCTGCTTTTTTGGTGCTAATTCCTTTAACTTCAGTTAATCTTTGAGGATTAAATTCAATAATATCTAGGGTGTCTTTTTTAAATTTTGAAACAATGTTTAAAGCTGTTATTGGGCCAACTCCTTTAATTAATCCACTTGAAAGATATCGAACAATTCCATCTAAAGTGTTTGGAGGGGTGAGTTTAACAGATGTAACTGCAAACTGTTCACCATATTTTGAGTGCTTAGTAAAAGAACCGTTTAACTCAACTTGTTCGCCTTCCGAAACGGGAGGGAATTTACCCACGGCAACAATGTTTTCGCCATTGGAAGTTAAATTTAAAACGGTGTAATTATTTTCATTATTTCTAAAAATTATTTCTTCTATTATACCTGATATTACCATTCTTTTTGCCTTGGTTTATATTTTACTAAAAAAGATAAATAATATCAAGTTATCTATAACACATTTGTTCTAATTGCAAAAATGAAAAAGTGATAATTTTAAATTCAATATTGAATATAAGTATATTTACATATATAATTCATAAACACCTACACCCATTGCAAGAGAAATTCTTTCTGCAATTTCAAAATCTATAGTTGTTCCATAATAAATTATACAGTCTAAAGTATGCAAGTTTATATTACACATTTTGCAAAACATTTCTTTGGTGATTTTGTGTTGTCTTATATAGTTTATGATTTTTAAAGGATTCATATAGTTTACTCTTTTAAAATTATATTCCAAAATTCTTGGAGTGTCAAATATTTTTCCAAAAATATTGGTATGATACAAATATGAAAAAAATAATGTTTGCAAATAATTTAAAAAGATTAAGGCTAGAAAAGAATTTATCTCAAAAGGCGTTAGCAGAAAAACTTAATGTGAATTTTAGAACTGTTAGTGCTTGGGAGAAATCTGTTTGTGAGCCGAGCATAGAGATGCTGGTGAAAATGTCTGAATTTTTTGACGAGACGCTTGAAGATTTGATTTTTTAAAATATTGAAATCTATAAAGGTTGCAAATTGATTAATAATGTTGGGCAAAATGTTTTTTAATTACTAGTTGCTAATTATAAATTATACTTTTTATTTATGCTTGCAAATATAAAAAATCTGTGTTATAATCCCAATTAGTTTAATAAATGCTAAGACAATGATTTAAGTAGATAATATTTTCTTAACAGAGAGAAAGGGTGATTCGCTGAGAGCCTTTTTAAAGTTCAAATATTATTCGAAGTTCGCCATTCGAGCAGGCTAGTGAAAAGTTAGCCCGTGTGATTTACGTTATAAAATTATTAAGGCAAAAGCAAATATGCTTTTGTGAAGTTGGGTGGTACCACGGCAAAGTTCGTCCCTTAATGTAGGGATTTTTTTTGTTTTTATAACCAAAAGGAGAATATTATGAGAGAAGATTTGAAAAGTATTTTAGATGAGTTTAATTCTGTTTGCGTTAATGTTAGAAGTGAGCAAGATATTAATGATGTTAGAGTTAAATTTTTAGGTAAAAGTGGATTGGTTACTGAAGCGTTAAAAGCAATTGGCAAAATTGAAAAAGATATGAAAAAAGCTTATGGTGAAGAAGTTAACTTGCTTAAAAAAGAGATTGAAAATAAATTGGCAGAGTTAAAGGTTGAAATTGAAGAAAAAGCTTTTGATAAAATGATTAAAAACACTAGAAGAGTTGATTTAACAGTTCCTTCTTTTGATAAAGTTGGAAGTTTGCACCCTATAACAATTACCCAAAGAAAGATTGTTGAGATTTTCAAAAGCATGGGCTTCTATATTGAAGATGGCAATGAAGTTGAAACTGAATATAATAACTTTGAGGCTGTTAACGTTCCAAAAGATCACCCAGCAAGAGAAATGCAAGACACTTTCTATTTGGAAAATGGTCAAGTTTTAAAAACTCACACTTCTGCTAGCCAAAATAGAATAATGAGAAAATATGGTGCTCCACTTAAAGCAATTTTCCCAGGAAGATGCTTTAGAAACGAAGAACTTGATGCTTCTCATGAAAACACTTTCTTCCAATTAGAAGGAATGATGATTGATAAAAATATTAGCATTTCAAACCTTATTTTCTTTATGAAAACAATGCTTTCTCAAGTTTTTGAAAAAGATGTTGATGTTAGATTGCGTCCGGGATTCTTCCCATTCGTTGAACCTGGGTTTGAATTAGATGTTAAATGCCCATATTGTGATGGTGATGGTTGCAGAGTTTGCAAACAAGGTGGTTGGATTGAACTTTGCCCATGTGGAATGATTCACCCTAAAGTTTTAGAAATGGGTGGAATAAATCCTGAAGAGTATCAAGGTTTTGCGTTTGGATTAGGATTAGGAAGACTTGCAATGATGGCTTTTGACATTAAAGATATTAGGGTTTTAAATAGCGGAAAATTAAAAATGTTAAAACAAACAAAGATAAAGTAGGTGATTGGTTATGTTTATATCATTAAATTGGATTAAAGATTGGGTTGATTTAAGTGGTTTTGATGAAGATAAGCTTATTCATCAGTTCACATTGGCTTGCGCTGAGGTTGAAGGTATTGAGCATAAAGGTGAAAATATTTCAGGAATAATAACAGCAAGAATTGATAAAGTTGAAGAACACCCAAGAAGCAAAAAATTACATTTATTAAAAGTTAATAATGGTAAAGAATTGATTGATGTTGTGTGTGGTGCGCCAAATGTTAGAGAAGGAATGATTATTCCTTTTGCGCAAATTGGCGCAAAAATTGGAGATATAACAATTGGTAAGGCAGAGCTTGCTGGTTGCCCAAGTAATGGAATGTGTTGCAGTGCTAAAGAGTTAGGAATATCTGATGATCATTCTGGGCTTTTTGAATTTGATGCAAACACAGAACTTGGTGTTGATGTTAAAACTATATTAGATATTGATGACGTTGTTTTTGAAGTTGATAATAAGAGTTTAACAAATAGGCCAGATCTTTGGGGGCATTATGGAATTGCTAGGGAATTTGCAGCATTAGTTAATAGACCATTAAAGAAATTAGAAGTTGAAGAAGTTAAAAATGATTTGCCAAAAGTTGACGTTAAAGTTGAAACTGAAAGTTGTTATAGATATTCTTCAATTAAAATGGAAAATATAACAAGAAAAGTTTCTCCTGCGAATATGCAAATTAGATTATTCTATTGCGGAATGAGAGGAATCAACTTTTTAACAGATATAACCAACTACATCATGCTTGAGTTGGGTCAACCAATGCATGCTTTTGATAATGAAATTGTTGATAACATTAGAGTTGAAAAAGTTGCAGAAGAAACACCATTTAAAACGCTAGATTCAACTGAAAGGATGTTGCCTGCAGGAACAATGGTTATTAAAAACAACAATGAGGCAGTTGCAATTGCTGGTGTTATGGGTGGATTAAATAGTGCAATATCTGAATCAACTAAGAATGTTTTAGTTGAAAGTGCATGTTTTGATGGAATTCAGGTTAGAAGAACTGCAATAAAACTAGGTTTAAGAACTGAAGCTAGTGCAAGATATGAAAAAATGTTAGACACTAATTTAACTATGAAAGCATTATTAAGATATGTTTATTTAGTTAAAAACTTAGATAAAACAGCAAAAGTTTCAAGTGGAATTGCTGATGTTGTTAAATTTGAATATCCAAAAATTGAAATCAAAGTTTCTAAAAATTATATTGATAAATATATTGGTCAAGAAATTGGCGAAGAAAAGATCATTAGCATATTAGAAAGTTTGGATTTTGAAGTTGAAAAGCTTGGAGATGGAGAATATAAAGTTGTTGTTCCAAGCCATAGAGCAACTAAAGACATAACTGGCAAGGCTGATTTGGTTGGAGAAGTTACAAGAATTTATGGTTATGATAATATTGTTGCTAAATCAACATTGCAAAATGTTGAACCTGTTAAAGAAAATAAAGAAATATCTTTGGAATATGCTGTTAAATATGCTTTAGCTTCAAGATATAATATGAGCGAAGTTCATAGTTATATTTGGTATGATAGCGAATTTAATAAAATGCTAGGTATTAAGCCTAATAGCGTTATTAAAATAGTTAATAGTATTCAAAAAGATAACGACGAAATAAGGGCAACAATGATTCCAACAATTTTAAAAGTTGTTTACGACAAT
Organism: Clostridia bacterium; assembly: GCA_045638985.1. Taxonomy (GTDB): domain Bacteria; phylum Bacillota; class Clostridia; order Christensenellales; family UBA1242; genus UBA11490. Next base: position 4,151 of record JAZUCB010000117.1, on the reverse strand, counting down.
AAAAATGATTATGCTTCATTTGGCGTTTTTGAAATTGGCAGAATAGTTGATGAGTTAAAAGACGGTTTAACAAATGAAAAGAAATCATTATGCATAGCGTTATGTAATAAAGAAAAATCAGAGCAAGATTTATTGCTTGAATTAAAAAATGCTTTAGATTATTTGTTTAATTATGAAATAAAAGCAGATATTAAATTTGAAGCTGATGAAGCAAAAGAAGCTTGGTTTAGCCCTGTTAATTATTATAAAGTTTTAGCTAATGGGGTTGAAATTGGAAAAATTGGTTGTGTTCATCCAAAAATTGAAAGAAAAATTGATGGAAAATTAAATATTGCTATTTGCGAAATTAATTTTACTAATGTTTTGAATTTGAATGAGAAAAAATATGTTGTTGAAAGCGTTTCTAAATATCCTGGTAGTGAGCAAGATTTCAACTTTATAGTTCCTAAAAATGTTAGTTATGCTGAGGTTGAAAAAATTGCCAAATCAATCGAGTTAGATTTGCAATATAAAGTTAGCTTGTTAGATATTTATGAGCCGGCATATAGTGATTTTAAAAACATGACTTTGCACTATGATATTTATAGGAATGATAGAACCTTAAAAGGTGAAGAAGTTGAAAACTTCCATAACAAGGTTATTGAGCATTTTAAATCTAATAATATTGAATTAAAATCGAATTAACAAAATAAAACTATGAAGAAACTAATCAAGGTAAATTGAAAAAATCTTCATAGTTTTTTTTAGCAAAATTAATGATTGATTCATAAAAGATATTATGATGAAAAAAATAATTAATGAAATTTTAGTTTCATATTTATGTGATGAATTTGATGTTCATAATTGCGTTGAAGATATTTATAATGTTTTGTTAAATGATAATATAAATTTAAATGGTGAAAAGGGTTTAGAAAACTCTGATCTTGCAATTGTTTATTATAGGGTTGCGCAATATTTGCTTTGTCATTTGAAAAAGGTTGATGTTGCAAATAAGGTGGCAGAAAATGGATTAAAGAAAACAAGCATTTATATTTCACCTAAAACAATTATCAAAGATGGGCTTCAATTAATTAATGCTGAACACTCTAGAATAGGCGAAGATATTAAAATGGGCAAAAATTCATGTGTGTGTGGCAAAGTTACACTAATGTCGGGCGAATGCTCAAAACATAATTATGGGCTTGAAATTGGGGATAATTTTGTTGTTAATAATGCAACCGTTAGGGGGTGCAACAAAATTGGAAACAATGTTAAGATTGATAGTGGTTGCACGGTGTTAGATGATGTTGGCGATGATTGTGAGGTGAGAATAGTTTCATCTTTGCAAATGCTTGTTTCAAGCAAGAAAAATTTGTTGCCATCTCAAAAAATATTTGTTTATGGAGTTGTTCCTAAATTTAAAAACCAAATTGTTATTTATGGAGAAGGTTTTTATAATCCAGTTGTTGATATAAAAATTAAAAATTGCACTAGGAAAATAGAAAGCGAAGTTGCTTATTGGGATAAAAATGCAATTATTATAAAGGTTAAACCTATAAATTTAGAACTTGAGGCTTTGAAAAATAATAAAATTATTATAAAAAGCAACGGATATAAGTGTGTGGTTAATAATTCAATGGGATTAGTTAAAATTTTACGTTAAAAAATTGAAAAAATTTTCAAAATGGGTATTGACAACGGTCTGAATCCGTATTATAATGTAGATGCATTTTAATTAACATTAAAATGTTTTTCCATTTTTCATTCTACCTATATACGCATTATTAGGTAGCAAAAATCCACACATCATAGTGTGGATTTTTGCTTTTTATATACAGAAACTTATTTTAACTATTTAATATAATAAAAAGCAAAGAAGTGTAAACATTTCGTTTAGAATTTCTTTGCTTTTTGTTTTGTTATTCAGATTTGTTTTGTAGAGGTGGAAGCATTTGCAAAACTTCGGCTATTGCTTTAATGCATTTATCCATTTGTTCTTTCGTGTGAGTGGCTGTGTAGCTAGTTCTAATTAAGCATTGACCCTCAGGAGTTGCAGGAGGAATAGAAGAGTTAACATAAACTCCTCTTTCGCTTAAAAGTTTGCAAGCAAGGAAGGTCCTTTCAACTTCATAGGTGTAAATAGGAATAATTGGGGTTATGCTATCGATAATTGGAACGCCTGCTTTTCTTAAGCCTTCTCTCATATAGTTTGCAATATCTCTTAATGCTTGAACTCTTTCAGGATGTTCTTTTAAGATTTTAAGTGATGCTTTTGCGCAAGCAACGTTGGCTGGTGTCATTGAAGCACTAAAAATAAATGGGCGAGAGTTGTGTTTAACGTAGTCAATAACTTCGCTTGATGCAGCCATGTAGCCTCCTATGCTAGCAAGAGATTTGCTAAATGTTCCCATATAAATATCAACTTCGTTTTCAAGATTAAAGTGTTCGGCAGTTCCTTTTCCGTGAGTGCCTAAAACGCCAAGAGCATGAGAATCATCAACCATAATTCTTGCGCCATATTTTTTAGCAAGTGCAACAATTTCAGGAAGTTTGCAGATGTCGCCACCCATGCTAAAAACACCATCAGTTACGATTAAAATTCCTTTATCTTCAGGAACACTTTTTAATTGCCTTTCTAGATCTTCCATATCACTATGATTAAATCTTAAAGTTCTGGCGAAACTTAATCTGCATGCATCATAAATGCTAGCGTGATTTTCTTTATCGCTAATTATGTAGTCATTTCTGCCGGCAATAGCACTTATTATGCCTAAATTGGTTTGAAAACCAGTTCCAAAAGTTATAGTTGCGTCTTTACCAAGAAATTCAGCAAGTTCTTTTTCAAATTGAACGTGAAGGTCTAAATTTCCGTTTAAAAATCTTGAACCTGAGCAACCTGAACCATATTTTTTTAAAGCCTCAATTCCAGCTTGAATAACATCTGGGTTGCTAGTTAAACCTAAATAGTTGTTTGATCCGATCATAACGGTATCAATATTATTCATAACCACTTGAGTGTCTTGACCAGTTGTTAGTTCTTGAAAGTATGGGTAAAGCCCACTTTCTCTGGCTTTTTTTGCTGTTTCGTATGTGTAACATTTATTAAATAAATCCATGGCATTCTCCTAAAACAATATAGTTTAAGTTTATCACTATTAAATTTATTTTCAAAATAAATTATTTGTATAAAAAAAACTTATTTACAATTGTTGATGCAAATAAGTTTTTTTGTTTGTTATTCAGATTTGTTTTCAGCAAGCGTATGTTTTTTTATTACACCTTTTTCGATAATAAATGTTTGTGATGCAAGGTTATCGAAAATTGATGTGTGAGTAAATGCAATTATTGTTTTTGATAAACTTATTTCTTGAAGCAATGCTTTTAATGTTTCGATTTCTTTTTTGGTTAATGTTTGAGGAACTTCATAAATTGCTAAGTATGATGAATTTTTAACTAGAGCCATTGCTAAGCTAATCAAAAACAATTTTGATGGTGTTATTTCTGGGTTTGAAATGCTAGTGTCGAATTTTTCTGGTAATGATTCAATAAAATCAAAAACGCCAACCTTTTTGCAACTTTCAAAAATAATATCTTTATTTTTTTCAATAATATTAAAGTTTGAAAGTATGCTTCCTTCAATTAAAAGTGGTTTGCCGAAAATTGAGAAAAATCTGTTTTTGTAATGTTTTTGTTCGTAGTCATAAATATTGATATTATCCATAAGAATTTTTCCTGAAGTTGGCATAATTCTTCTAGATAATAATCCGAAAATTAATCTTTTTCCGCTATTTCTATCGCCTTTGATTAGGTTAATTGAATATGGAATAAAGTTCATATCAATTTTATTTAAGCTACCATTTAAAGGAGAAGTGTTATCGGAATTTGAATATGACACGTTAATTAAGTTTAAAGATTTTTGAGAAGATGAACTATGGATAATATTTCCAAATTTAATCCATTCTGCATCTGTGAAGTTTAAAACAGTTTCAATTCTTTTTCTGCTAACAGTTGCTTCTTCTAAGCTTGCTGTTATGTTAATTATTTCATTAATTAGTTCTGTTGCGGTTAGAAGATAACTAACTAAAACTAAATATAGGGTTAAGCTTAAAAGGCCTTCTTTAACTAAGAATATCATTAAGAATGTTATTGCAAATATCACAATTTTATAAAAA
>JAZUCB010000116.1:0-11142 GCA_045638985.1 Clostridia bacterium | reverse complement strand
AACCCATCTAATATAGTCTTTTAATTTATTTTTTAACCGATGATTTGTTTATAATTAAACTTTTACAAATATATCCCCATTAATATGATTCTGATTTTATTTCCACACAACTCAAATTTTTAAGCAAAAAAAATACTTTTATAAGATTAAAAATTTTCATTTCTTATAAAAGTATTTTTTATTAATCTATTTAATGCAACTTCAAACTTATTGCTTAACCCACAAACCATTAATCATTTTATATGTTGATGACGATGAGCCATCAACTGAACTAGCAAAAGTTCCAGTTGATATTGCTTCATCAATATTGGTTGCAGATTTTAAGCAAAGCGAATTTGAAACTGCAGAAGCCGTGAATTTATCACCAGACTTTCCAACAACTTCATTTGTTGATGCAGAAATTGATCCTTTAACTTGAACAATTGCATCATTAGTGTCTGAATACACAATTCCACCAAGCGCATTATTAGAAATAAGCGTTCCTCTAACAATTAGTTTTGGAGCACCAGCGCTTGCTTTATATACTGATTGAGAGCTAACACCTGCAGTATCTGACCAATTTGAATCATAAATATTCAATGAGTCAACTGTTAAAGTTGCTCCTTTTTGAACTGTTAATTCAGCACCTGGCATTAATTTGAACGCATTTGTCATTGTGTAGTTTCCATCATATAGATTTATTTTAAATCTCCATGATAATGGGAATGCAACGCTTGACGTGTTTAATGTTACACTAACAACTTTCATTTTTAATGAATTGGTTTTTGCACCACCATAGAAATTTAAAATATTAACCCCGTTAGTCCATTGATTATTATTATCAATAGTTTCTCTATCTGGAGTATACTTACCTTCAATATATGCTCCAGAAGTTAGTTGAATTAAATAGTTAGAATCTCCTCCAACAAGTTTAACTTCTGCATAGTTATTATCTGATTTAGAAGAACTTCCACTTCCAAACCAACCACCTAACAACCCACCAATATAACTTGATAAAGTTTGAGCATATAAATTTCCATGACCAATTAAAACTGCACCTTGATTAATTCTTAAAGACGCAACAATGTTTCTTAATTCAAATTGGTTAAACGGAGTTGTTGATAAATCTTGATAAGCTTCTTTCATAAATGTTCCACCGCGGAAATCAGCAATAACAAATGGCATATATAATTTTCCACTTTGAATAATAACTTGACTTGATGTGTCATTTAAATCAGAAACATCAATAAATCCAAAACAATGAATTGTTCCAGTTGAAATAATTTTTGCATTTGGCTCTAATTCAATTTCTGCAAAATTTCTTGCTGTGTGGCCAGCTAAACCTGAACCACCTCTTCCTCCAGAAGTTTCACCAGCAATCATCAATGTTCCATTATTAGTTAATGTAACACCATTTTTAATAACAACTCTTGTTGTTAATTTTAAATTTGAAATATGACTAACAGCATTAGCCTTATCATCTTCAGTGCTTCCTGCATCTAGGTGCAATGTTGCTTTTCCATCTGTTTTATTGACAGAATATGACCCATTTTCTGCCAAATAAGGCAAAGATAGTGTTACTTTGCTAGGAATTGTTACATTTTTTGAAATGGTAACATCTCTAGACGCATTTGGAATAACAGTGATAGTGCCACTAGTTACTTTTGCTAAAGCATTCTCAATACTTCCATAATAAGTTGAACCACTATAACACACTGAATATAAATTAATTGTTCCTTGAACATCTGTTAATGTTTTATAATTGTGCGTGTCTGATGGAGTGAAATCAACTAAATATGTTGCTTGAGAATATGCTGATTTTGAAGTTGTTTCTAACTTTGGCAAATCAAACTTAATCTCACCAGCAACATTTGCACTTAGCGAATTTTTGATTACACCTTCACAACTATTTTCATATGCAACAGTTGAAATTTGCAAGCCTGAAATAGTTGGAGTTGCTTGAGTTATGTTGAAATCTATTGTTATTGATAAACCATTATAATTATCGCAATCTGCAACAGTAAACTCAGCAGTATACGTTCCAACAATTACTGGCAATGCATCTAAATAAACACCATCTTTTAAATATTTAATTTGAACTGTTCCAAATAATGAATTTGCAGTTGCTTCGTTTAAACTATTATAAGTTGGAGTGTATGTAAATGAATTCATGGTTGGGCCACTCACCCAATCGTTATCATTTGATTTAGTTATTTCAAAAGTTAACTTCTTTTCTAAATCATAACTATCAACCCATTTGAAATTACTATTAATCAATTCAACAATAACTTCATACTTGCCAGCATCAACCTGCAATTCGTTCTTAATTATATTATATTCATCAGCAGTTGCAATATCTGCTTTTTGAGCTTTTCCATTATATTCTTTAGAATCAAAAGTTGGAACACCAACTTCACAATATTCAATCACAAAAGTGGAATAAACATAATCTAAACCATTATAATTATCACAATCAGCAACGCTAAATCTTGCAACATAACTTCCAACATTTTCTGGGCAAGATAGAGAATATTTTGAATCATCTTCTGATTGCAATTTATATTCAGCTATTAAATCTCCAAATAGTGCTTCACCGGTTGGAGAATTTGGTTGTTCTTTAAAATATGTCCAACCAGAGATTGTTGGATCATCTCCATTCCAATCATTATTATTATTTTTAATAATATTAAATTTAATGGTTGTTGTTTGATTTAATTTATCATTTTTCCAGCAATAATGATTAAAATCAAGAATAGTTAATTCAACATCATAATCGCCAACATTAAATCCTTCTTCACTTTCAACTTGATATAAATCAGTGGATTCTAACCCTGCTGTTTGATTTTTATTATTAAATTCTTTGGCTGTTGTTGATGGAGCTTCAATACTCTTTTTAGAAACTTCCACAACAACTTCAACTTCCCTAGATTCATAATTTATTTTATCGTTAGGAGTGAACATTGCAACATGTGATTGATTTCCAACTTCACCAACTAAAGTTTCATCGCCAGACTTCCAAGACCAAACACCTGTTGAATTGGTTAACAATTCTAAACTAGCTAATGAATCTGTGTATTCAGCGTGATATGTTTCAAACACGTCTTCATTTTTTACTTTATCAATAACAAATGTAAGTGTTTTTTCTAACTCATATGAATCAGGCCATTTATAACTATCGTTATTCAACTTAACTTTAACTTGATATTCCCCAGCGTTTAAATGTTCGTCATTTAAAACAACATCATATTCATCACTTGCAAGAATATCAGCTATTTGGTTTTGACCATTATATGTTTTGCTTTCAATTACTGGAATCTGAACAACAACATATTCAATTTCAAACTCAACAATAACATAACTCAAACCATTAAAACTATCATTTTCAGCAACGCTAAATCTTGCTAAATATGATCCTGCTTTTATTGGTTTTGTGGTTGAATATTTATCATCATTATCTTTAGTTGATCTATATTCAACAACAACATCTCCAAATAACGCACTAGCAGATGGATTATTTTGAGCTTCACCAAATTTCCAACCAATTATTGAAGGTTCATTGCCTTCGTTCCATTTATTTTTATTGCTCTTTAAAATATTGAACTTAACAATAACTGTTTGGCTATCTGGATTTGATCTCCATTCATAGTTTTCACTATCTGTTAATCTAAATTGAACATCATATTCACCTTTTACTATTCCTGGGGTTGCATAATCAACAGAATATAAACTTGATTCCTCAATTTCTGGAAGTTGTTCTTCTCCGTTATATTCTTTTGAAGCAACTTCAGGATTTAAAAGTCCTCTTTTTGCAACATTGAAGTTTATTGAAACTTCTCTGCTTTCATAGTTTGTTTCATCATATGGAGTAAATACAGCAACGTGAGTTTGAGTTCCAACCTTTCCAACAAGAGTTTCATCTCCTGTTTTCCACGCCCATTCTCCATTTTTATTATCAATTATTAATTCATGATCAGACAATTTATCTTCATAAAGTGCATTATAAACATCAAACTCATCGTTATTTTTAACTTTTTCAATAACAAAGGTTAATGTTTTTTCAGCATCAAATGTGTCTGGCCATTTATAGTTTACATTGTTTAATTTGATAACAACATCATATTCACCAGCATTTGTTCTTTCAATATTTGAAACAACATCATAATAGTCTTTCTCTGGAACATCTGCTATTTGGGCAGATCCATTATAAACTTTATTTTCAATTTCAGGAACTGAAACAACAATATGTTCTATTTTAAACTCAACAGTTGCATTTAAATCATTATAACTTTCTGTTTCTGCAACACTAAATCTTGCAAAATAAACACCAGCATTTGATGGCATATTTAAAGAATATTCACTATCTGCTTGAGTTGATAATTTATATTCAATTATCACATCACCATACAAACTCTCAGCAATAGGTTCATTTTTCTTTTCACCATATTTCCAACCTGTAATTGATGGAGTTGTTGTCCAAATATTAACAACTGTGCTAATTTTAAACTTCATTTTTAATGCTGATTGATTTTCGTCAACCTCAGCCCAACGATAACTTTCAGGGTGGATTAGTTCAAACACAACATCATATTCACCCTTTTCAATTCCACCATCATTTTTAACAACTTTATAAATTTCATTACTAGAAACATTTGCAACTTGAAGAGATCCGTTATAAGTTGCACCAGCAAAAATTGGTTTTTGAACAACTTTTTTAGATACTTCAAAAGTTACTGTTACTTCTCTACTAGCATAATTCACAGGGTCATTAGGAATAAATTTTGCAACATGGGTTTGGTTTCCAACATTTCCAACTGTTGTTTTATTTACCCATTGCCAAACACCATTTTCACTAATTGGCAAATATTCATCTTTTAAAACATCACTATATTCTGCTTGACGAGTTAAAATAACAACGTCTTTGTTTTGAACTTTTTTAATTTCAAAAATAATTATTCTTTCTAAATCGTAGCTATCAGTCCATTTATAATTTGGATTGTTTAATTTAATAGTTATTTCGTGATTTCCTGCATTTTTATATTGCAAACATTCTGTTAATATTGAATATCTATCATCTTGAGTAATTTCTGCCAGTTGCTCTGCCCCATTAAATACTTTTGACGTAATTGAAGGAACAGAAACAACAACATATTCAATTCTAAACTCAACCAACTTTGTTAAGCCACTATAACTATCACAACCTGCAACAGTGAATCTTGCAACATAATCACCCGCATTTGTTGGCTTAACTTCAGAATATTTTGAATCATCTTCTGATTTTAATTTATATTCAACAATCACATCTCCAAAGGTTGAGTTAGCAACTGGACTTGACTTATCTTGACCATATGTCCAGCCTGAAATACTTGGGTTTTGTTCCCATTTATTTGCTTCGTTTTTTAGTATTTCAAACGATAAAGTTAATTCGCTCTCATTTTCATCAATAACAGCCCATCTATAATTTGATGGATCTTTTAATTGGAAAACTACATCATATTTTCCTGCTTCCGTTCCGCCATTATTTTCAAGAATTATATAATCATCACCCTCTGCAACTTCTGCAATTTGATTTTCACCATTAAATGTTTTTCCTGAAAATGTTGGTTGTTGAACAATTTTCTTTGCAACTTTAATTTCAACATTTTCACTTCTTCCCATGAAGTTTGTTTCATCGAACGGAGTGAACACTATTTTATGAACTTGAACCCCTGCATTTCCCACTTCAGATGTTCCACCTTCAACCCAACTCCAAACGCCAGTTGAACTTTTTGGCAAAGTAAACTTATTTAACGTGTCTTTATAAGTTGCCTCAAATAAAGTTGGAACAACATCTGAATTTTGAACTTTATTAATAACAAAAGATATTGTTTTATTTAATTCGTAAGAATCTGGCCATTTATAACTATCATTTTTCAAAGTTAAAACAACATCGTATTCTCCTGCATTAACATGTTCTTCGTTTGAAGTTACACTATAATGCGCAGTTTCAGAAATCGTTGCATTTTGACCCTCACCGTTGTATGTTTTGCTAGCGATTGATGGCACCGGCACAACAATATAATCAATATTAAACTCATAAACAACATAGTCTAATCCAACAAAGTTTTCTGTTTCTGCAACGCTAAATCTTGCAACATATGAACCAGCTTTAGTTGGAACAACCGATAAATATTCTGTATCTTTTACTGATTTATATTCAACTTTAATATCTCCATATAAAGATTCTCCAACCGGAGATTTTGCAATTTCGCCATATTTCCAACCAGCAATTGATGGTGTTTTAACCCATGCGTTCGTGGTGTTTTTCAAAATTTCAAATTTAAGAGTTACTTGCCTTAAATTCTCAAATTCACCACTCCAACAATAATTACTAAAGTCGATCAACTCAACAACAACGTCATAATTGCCTTTGTTGATTCCACCATTATTTTCAATAACATTATAATATTTGGTGTTTGACACATTTGCAACTTGAGTTTGATTATTAAACACTTTTGATTGAATAGTTGGAAGGATAATTTCTTTCTTTATAACATCGAAGCTAACTCCAACTTCTCTGCTTTCATAATTAACCAAATCGTTTGGAACATACTCAGCAATATGAACATGTTTTCCAACAACTCCAACTTGAGCATTTGCTCCATCTTTCCATTGCCATTTTCCAAAATTATTATTTGGCAATGAGAATTTGCTAAGCAAATCTTCATATATTGCTGTTTGATTCAACAAAACAATATCAGTGTTTTTTACTTTATTAATAACAACTTTAACTTTTTTACTTATTTTATTATAATGCTCACTTTCTTCTAATATTAACTCAGCCTCATATTCGCCAACTGAAGAAAGGTTTTGCACTGCGTTTCCATTTATTTTATATTCTATTTTTAACTCAACTTCACTATGAGGAAGATTTATTGCATTTAATGAATAGCCATTAGGATTATATTCAAATTCATATGAATTTGGGCTTTCAATAACAGCCGTTGCTTTATAAACATCAACTTTAATAAAATTTTTTTCAGTTTTATAGTTCACAACATCATCTGGAGTGAACTGAACTAAATAGCTTTGCTCACCAATATCGGTTAATGGAGTTAATGGCTCAACCCATGCATAACCTACTGGCAATTCAATATCTTCTAATTTTAATGTTTTGTTCCATTCTTTAGCATAGTTTTGTGAAAAATCTGATATTGATTTTTGCTCTATGATTAATGATGTTGAAGTTGCACCAATATATCTTAAATCATTTTCATCAACAGCTAATTTAACATCATAATTTCCCGCAGTTTTTTGTGTTACATTTCCAACAATAACTGCATCATCTTCATCAACTAAACCAACAACATTATATTGAACATTGTGATTTGCACCGTCATAAACATATTTATTATTAAGAATTTCAATTTTTAATTCTTTCTTTTGAACTTCTAGTGTTATTTCTTTTGAAGATATCAAATAATCACCAGTTTCAAAAGGAATAAATTTTGCTTTTGCAACATATGCAGTTGGGGTTAAAACTTTAATTGATGGATCTTCCCAAACCCAAGTTCCCCTAACATCATCATTAACAAATTCAACGCTTTCAAGCAAACTTCCATATTCAATATTTTTGCCGTTAACAAAAGTTGGAGGAGTTGAATCTAAATTCAACTCAACTTTATTAACAGTTAAACAACCACTTTCAACCGACCAATCAAAGTTTGAGTTATTAACGGTTGCTCCAATTTCATATTTATTTGCATGTTGGTAATAAGGTTTAATAATTTGAATGTTCATCAAATCAACCAACTCTTCATCTAAAAGTTCACCATTTGCATCTTGAACAACATAAGGAAAGTTTTGTGGATATTCATCACTTAAGCCAATCTCAAAACTTCCAACAATAACTTTTGCAACAACTTTTTTAATTTCAAAACTGCCGTTATATCTACCAGAGAAATTAGGATCATTAACATATAAATTAAATGAATACACCCCAGCGTTAACGGCATCGCCAGAATAATAAGGATTATAATCAATTTGAACATTATTAATATCTAAATTAAAATCTTCACCTTTCGCTATTTCATAAGTTGGAGTTTTAGCATTTGAATCATAATAGAAAATAGTTGAAACGTTTTTAAACTGAAGTTCTTTTTTCTTAACTTTTATTTGAGCAACACCAGTTTCTCTTTGAATACAATCTAAATCATAAGGAACAAATTCGATATCAAAATTTTTATAAGCAACTTGAACATCTCCAACTTGAGTTGATAAATCATCAATAAACTTCCATTCACCATACTCATTTTTTGGAAGTTTAAAATCTGCTAAAGTGTCACCAAAAGTTGCATCATATTTAAAGGTTTTTAAAGGATTATTTAATTTGAATTTTGCGTAAAAAACAGTATTGTCGTTAACAACATATGTGGTTGATTCCCAATCAATAAATTCACAACCTTCAAGTTCTGGATCGTTCGGATAAACAATTTCATTTTCATCCACAACATATTGAGTGCTAACAATTTCACCATTAACAACAAACTCAACTCTATATTTAACGGTTATATCCACAGAAAAAGTTTGGTTCTCATATTGAATAACCACACTTCTCGTTCCGATTGAATTTGTTTCTCCACCAGAAACAATCATATCGGGCGTTATAACTATTCTTTCTTCCTTTCCGCCTTGTTTTTTAATAATTGATAAATTATCTAAATCTAATTCACCATTATAACTTACCACTTGATTAAAATGCACATTCTCAAGCGTGTAAGTTGGCTTTCTCCTTGTTAATATTAGAACAAGCGAAATCAACATTAAACTTGCAACAATAGCACTGCAAATTATTATGAATTTTTTCTTTTTCACTTTGTTCCTCCTTTTTCAACCTTCAAAAATTTTGATATCTTCATTTGATTAATTATTTTACTTAAATCTTATATTATCTTTTTTTATAAATCGGTGCATATGCATTTGAAGAATTTTCTAGGGCTTCCTGATCTTTTGGCAAGAATCCTGAATAACCATTTTCTTCATCTGAAATTGATGCATCATTCAATAAGAAATAGAAACTCTCATTTCCTGCTGCAGCTTGTAGATCGGTTCTATCAACGTCGGAAAGATTTATTTCATAACCATTCAATCTAACAAACTCATAATTTTTAAATTCCGTTACTCCATAATTTTTTCCACCACCAAAGAACGCAATTCCACCATGAACAAATTTATTAACTTTTCCATTTTTATCAGTTTCATTATAAACAATTTTATTTAAATTTGGTTTTTCAGTGTTTGTTGCTAGGGCATCAATTAATTCTTTAACATCTAATTTATATTTCTCAAACACTGCACTATTAGTTTCAATTAAGGTATCACTATTAATTGAATTGATGTTTTTCCAATCATACATTCTAACATCACCTTCTATTGTTAGCTTAGCACCATAACTTGTTTTTGCCAAATTGGTCCAAGTTTCTGCCAACAAACCATTTTCAAGAAGAATCCCTGAGAAATGAGAATCAATCCCTATGCAGAACAATCCTGAATCTTCCAAAACACAATCTTTTAAATTAACAAATGTTTTAATATATTTATTATCGTATTCTGCTTTTTCTTCGCTCGTCATATTGTTATATGTTTTTTGAGCCGGAAAGGAAATTCCTTTATTGTTATCAATATATGGCGCTGGGTTTTCTAGCAATCCATCAACAAAGCAATTGCTTCCCATTCTAATTAAAAATTCTCTAGCGCAACTCAAAACTGAATTACTTATGTTTAAGTTAATAACCTTTGAACTTTTTTCAACATCAGCATCTCCAAACACTCGAAGAACTGTTCTTCCATTTGAAATTGTTGAATACTTAATTGAAACATTATCTCCAAAAACTTCAACAGTTGTTCCGGTGTAAGTTAAATCATTCAAATCATATGTACCATCTGATTCGTTTAATTTGCAGCCCTTTAAAGTTACATTAACTAAATTAACGTCATCATAAACGGCATAGCATATATTATCTTGAGCATTAACACTAATAGAACTTGATGCACTATCAGATAACGAAACAAATTTTAAAGGTCCTCTAAATAACGCATCTGCTTGTAATCCACCAGTTGAGTTTAATTTATTTGTTACGTTATTTGCATTAATTTCAAACCCGTTTCCATAAATATCATTTTTAAAGTTAAGTAAAACTTTAACAGTAGTTTCTAACAATTTTTTGTTTGGATCATTTTCTTTTGCTATTTGGCCATTAACATTTTCATAATATGAAACATCATATGTGCTTTGAATTTTTGTTACGGTTTCTTCGGTGTAGTAATCAACACCGTTAATTTCACCAAAGTCATCAATAATATCCCCTAGCAAAACCACAACTTTTTCTTGTTTAGTGGTTTCCAATAAATCTTCAAAAGTGCTAACATTAACACCTTTTCCCATGCATCTAATTGTTATTGGAAAAGATTCAGCACTTGTGATTGTTTCATCTTCGCAAACGTATTCAAAAACACATGTGATATCAACCAACTCGTTAAAATCTTCGTTTGAAACATTTATGTAACCATCATTATCAACTTGAACTTTTTCATTATTACTAATAAACTTAACATTTGATAAGAATCCATCGCCTGCTTCAATTTCGTTAATTGGAGAAACTGTTAATCTTGGTTTAATGGTTTTATTGCTTGCTTGAGTTCCCCCAACGGTTAACATTCTTTCATACCCATACTCATTCAAACTTTCGTTTATAACAAGGTCAGATAAAACAACAACGTTAATTTCCATTTCAATTGGATCTTGATCTGGATAATCATTACTAACAATTTCAATTGTTAATTTTGTTATTCCTGGCTTAACGGCTTTAATTGTTGGTTCTAAGTAAGTAGTATCTTGAATAATGTTTTGATTTGAAATTTCTTTTATTGAGAATGTTACATCTGCATTGCTTGGAGTTAAAGTTACTTCATCTCTAATTCCAATCAACTCATTCACATTCATAATAATAACTTTCTCATCAAACTCTGCAGATACTTCATTTAATTTATTAATATAGCAAGTGCTTGATTGAGAATTAACCAATTGATCATTTATTGTGATTGAAAAAACAATTTTTATATTTTCATAGCTTGAGTTGCTGAATTCAAAAGCAAATTTATATGAACCATTATCTTCAACAACACCTG
>JAZUCB010000115.1:0-5024 GCA_045638985.1 Clostridia bacterium | reverse complement strand
ATGCTGAAACTATATTTAAACTAAAATTATGAAAAGTATTAATCACAAATAACAACATTAAAAAGGCGAGTAAAAAGAAAATTTTAATATTTACTTTATGATTATTATTAAAATATTTATAGCCATTATTTAAGATCATATTAACTCAATTATTATGTCAAATAACTCCTTAACTATAGGTATTGCCAAAACCAAAATAAAAAGTTTTCCACCCAAAACAACCTTATTTGCAATTGCAGTGTTTCCACTATCTGAACAAATATCAGCACAGAACTCAACCAAATAGCCAACTCCCAATATCTTAATTAGAGTAACAAACATACCTTTATTTAACCCAGTTGCATTAACAATTGTTTCAACACTTGCAACTATTGGTGAGAAAAAAGATAATATATAAGCAAACAAAATAATGCTACCTAAAATTATAATAGCAATAGCAAGCTCAGGCTTAATTTGCTTAACAATAGCAACAACAAATATTATCAAAATAGCAATAACAACAATTTTTATAATATCCATTTCACGCAACCTAATATAGAGCAAAAAGCGATTTAACCGTTTCAAACAAATCACTTATCATATTAACAACCATAAATAAAACAATAACAACACCCGCAAGAGTTATTAATGTTGCTATTTCATCTTTTCCAGCATACTTTAAAATTTGATTTGCAACTGCAGTTAAAATACCAATTGCCGCTATTTTAAATATAATTTCTATATCCACTATTTAAATCATCCTTATAATATAATAATAGATAAAACAATTCCTAAAATAATAATAATTTTAAAAACTGGTTCCACCTTTCTTTTCAACGTCTCTTTCAAATCTTCCACCATTTGCTCAAATCTGAGCTTATAAAAATTAATATTTTTTAACGTTTCATCAACATCATATTTACCTAAAGAATTAATAAACTCTTCAAATTGAGCCAATTCTCCATCGTTTAAACACTTTGAAGATACCTGATTCACACCAAAATATGTTTGAATTGTTTCAACAAAATCATCACAATAATTACTTTTATTAGAATTAAATACTTCATAAGCAGTATTTTTATTGAATGAAATATATGAAAGCAAATCTTTTGAATAATAAATTGCAGAATTATAGAATGCAATTTTAATTTTATGATTTCTCTTATAATCAATCGCTATTAACCAAACAATAAAATTCAAAAGTCCTATAATTAAAATTTTCATCAATACACAATCCTAGACAAATTTTCATCAAATACCCCCTCAAACGTACCCGGTCCACACGAATCACTTAAAACTATATACCTTTCAAACATTTTTTTATTTAAAATTGATTTAAAATTAGGTTTATTACATAAATCGTTAATATTATTTGCATGAATACTCGCAACAACCTTAACTCCACAAGTTATTGCGTGTTCAATAATTTCGCTATCACTCGAAAAATTCAACTCATCTGTTATAATCACATCAGGATTCATACTTCTAATACCATTTTCAAACGCAAACTTTTTGCTACAATTACTATAAACATCAACGCTATTAACAACAGTATTTTCCATCATATTTATTGCTGTTGCAATTTCGCATCTTTCATCTGCAACTAGAATATTAATGCCATTTAATTTTTCAATAAGTTGATGCGTTAAATCCCTTAAAAACGTTGTTTTACCAGCACCCGCAGGAGATAAAATCAAACTGTTTTTAATTTTATTACAGCTAACAATAGATAAAAAAGCTTTCAATGAACAGTTCTTAATAAAATGAGGAATTCTTATGTTTAATGAGGAAATATTTTTTATGGTTTTTATCTGATTATTTACCGAAACAACTTCACCTGCAACCCCAATTCGAACACCACTCTGCAAAGTTATATAGCCATTAATAAGTTGGTCATTAATGGAATACAAACAATTATTGCTTATATTTAATAATATTTTTTGAATATCAGAAGAATTACAAATTACTTTTTCATTATTAACACTATCTATTCCACCTGCATACAAAATCTTATTATTTCCATTAACATTTAAAACAACAGGCGCGCCAACCCTTAAACGAATTTCATTTATTGAATTTATATTTATATTTTTAAAATATAATTTCAAATTTTCTGGTAAAAATTCTAACATAAAAACCTCTTATTAAATTCTATTTTCATAAGCCATATTTAATGTTTTTAAAAAGAAAAAACCCAGTTCTTATTAACTGAGTTTTTTAAAATACATCATTATTTAACATTAAAATTCATTAATTTATATTTTCATATATATTTTTTAACTTAATAGCATCCTGAGCCTGATAAACAGTTGATTCACATATTATAATTGGTTCTAACCCTAAATCTTTAATAACTTTAGCAAGTGGTTCAAATTCAGGACCATACAATTCATCATCTAAAGTTAAATGTTTAACTTCGCCTTTAGGACCATATTGAATTTTACTAAAATGCATATGACAATTTTTAACTTTTTCGTAACCAAGTTTAGAAATGGCAAAATTTAAAATATTTAAATAATCGTCATATGATTTTAATGAACCTTGAGTTAACGAGTTAATATGCCCAAAATCAAATGCTGGATAATAATTTTCACTAATCAAACAAAAATCAATAACTTCTTCAAAAGATCCAATTTGACCTTGCTTCCCCATTGTTTCAATGCACACTTTCATATCCATTAAATCTTCTTGCATTAGAATAGACTTTAATTTAACAAGTCTATTTTTTGCCAACTCAACAGCTTCTTCACGTGTCATTTTCATACACGAACCAGGATGGACAACTAAATGTGTTCCACCTAAAACTTTTAATTTCTTTAAACTATTAACAATATAATCAAAGCTTTTAACAACTAATTCATCACTTTCATTTGCTAAATTAATATAGTATGGTGCATGCGCTGAAATTTCAATATTATATTTTTTAGCCTCTTCACCAATTTTTTTTGCTGTTTCATCACCCAATAAAATACCTTTAGTAAAAGGATATTCATAAGCAGTTAATCCAATAGAATTTAACCACCTTGGCGCGTCAATACTAGACTTAAAACCAGCATCATAAAAAGATTGACAATTCCCTGAAGGACCAAATCTCACCATAAATATTTACTCCAAATTAACCTTAATTTTTAAATAGTCCAAATCATTTTCAGCAACACCTATTAAAGCAGATTTATAATATAAAAAAGTATCTTTTTCAAAAGGTTTTATATAGCAAGTTTTTAAACCATTTCTTACATTAATATATTCCTCATCTGTTAACTCATATCTATCGAAATTAAAAACTTCATCGCATTTAATTAACATGTCACATGGATTTTCTAATTCAAGGAATTCATCTAAACCAACAGATTTCTCAATTAAAAAACCTTCACCAGATTTAACCCTAATAAGTTTAGTCATTGTTCCATAAGTATTAAGAGCAACACCTAAATCTCTAGCTATTGCCCGAATATAAGTACCACTTCCACAAGTAATCTCAAAAGCAAATTTACTATTAGATAACTGATTGATAAGTTTAATATCAAAAATCTCAACAATACTAGGCTTTAATTCAACGTTAATATTTTTTCTAGCCAAATTATAAGCAGAAACTCCATTAACTTTTTTTGCACTAAAATTTGGTGGCAACTGACTAATTTTACCAATAAACATATGTAAAACATCTAAAAGTTGCTGTTTTGATGGCAAAAACTTTGATTTTTTGACAATATCACCTTCTGAATCTAACGTTGTTGTTTCATAACCAAACTCAAATTCAGCATAATATTTCTTATTTTTATTTAAAAAATAATCAAAAAGCCTTGTTGCTTTACCAACAGCAATAGGTAAAACTCCAGAAGCTAAAGGATCCAAAGTTCCCATGTGTCCGATTTTTTTTATCATTAACTTCCTTCTAATTTTACCAACAACGGAACTACTTGTTATTCCTGATGGTTTATTAATATTTATAAAGCCTAACATATAAATTTCTTTGAAACCCTTACTAATTTATTTATAACAGAATTACATGAACCAAAGATGTTGCATCCAGAAGCATTAATATGGCCACCACCACCAAAAACTTTAGCAATAAGTGAACAATCCACATTTCCTTTACCTCTGATACTGCACGCAAATAAATTTGGCTTAATTTCACTAATCAAAATTCCAATTTCAACCTTTTCTATATTAATGCAAAGATCAACTAAACCAAAACTTTCATTTGTTCCAATATCACAATCTTTAAAATTATTAGCCGTTAAAAACATAATTGCAACTTTATTTTCAATATAAAACTTTAAGTTCTTTAATGCAATTTGCTGTAATTTTATTTGACCTAAAGATCTTCTCTTAAACAAATAATAATTTGCTTTTGCAATATCAATTTTTTGTTTCATTAAATAGCCAACAATTTTATGTGAAGTTGCTGTTACATTGTTATGCATAAAGCAACCAGTATCAGAAGAAATTGCAGCATAAAGAGCAGTAGCAATATCACGATTCAAATTAACTTTTAAAGCTTTATACACAAAATACAGAATTTCGCCAGTGCTACTTGCATCTTTAACAAAATTAACCGTTGCAAAATTATCATTAGTAATATGATGGTCAATGTTTAATCTATTCTCAATAGCATTAAACATTTGCTCATACTTTCCAAGCCTACCAATATCTGCACAATCAACTGCAATCGCAGTGTCATATTGCATAAGCATTGGTCTATTAACTTTATTAACACCTTTTATAAATGTGAAATTTGTTGAAATAGTATCAGTGTCGCAAAAAACATCAGCATTTTTCCCTAATTTTTCTAATACCAATTTCAAAGAACACGCTGAGCCTAATGCATCAGCGTCTGGTCTCATATGTGTGAAAATAGCAACATCTTTACTATTTTCAATCATTTCAATAACTTTATTATTGATTTTCATCTTCGTTTTCCGTCGCCTTCCGTTCCTCTTGTATTCTATCTATAACATCATTTATTCTTTCAGAATAGTTAATACTATCATCAAGAACAAATTCTAAATATGGAACTTTTCTTAATTTTACTCTACTTGTTA
>JAZUCB010000114.1:0-3979 GCA_045638985.1 Clostridia bacterium | reverse complement strand
TATATAATCTATATTACTATGATAATATTGATAGACTCAAAAACAAAAAACTATTAAAGGAGCAAATTATGTTAAAAAACTTAGTTAGTAAACTTAAAGAATCTTATTTTTCAATTATGCCAATCTTTTTAATTGTTGTTGTTTTGGGGTTAACTATTATTGATATTCAACCCAGCTTATTTGTTAAATTTATTATCTGTTCAATACTTTTAATCTTCGGCATGGCACTATTTAATTTAGGCGCAGAAATGAGTATGATTCCAATTGGTGAATCAATTGGTGCTGGATTAACAAAATCAAAGAAAATTTGGTTAATGCTTGTTTCTGCTTTTGTTATTGGTTTTGTTATAACATTTGCAGAACCAGATTTGTCAATCTTAGCAACTCAATCTCCAATTAATAAATGGATCTTTATTATTTGCGTCTCTGTTGGTGTTGCCGTTTTCCTATTACTAGCCGTTTTAAAAATTCTTTTTAATATTAGGCTAAACATTCTTCTAACAATAAGTTATGGCTTGGTTTTCTTGCTTGCAATATTATTCCCTAACAAATTTGTTGCATTATCATTTGATAGTGGAAGCGTTACCACTGGCCCAATATCTGTTCCTTTTATTATGGCTTTTGGATTAGGATTAAGTGCTGTTAGAAAAAAATCATCTTCTGAAGATGATAGCTTTGGTCTTATTGCTCTTGCTTCTGCTGGCCCAATCTTATCTGTTATGTTACTAAGCTTATTTATAAAAGGCGATCCAACTGTTAATTCTCACGCCATAGCCACCCCAACCTGGGGAAACATGATGCCAAGCCTATTTAGTGATTTACTTGCATCGTTATCTGATATAGCTATTGTTTTACTTCCAATTTTAGCAATCTTCTTAGTTTTCCAATTCACAATGTTAAAACTTCCAAAAAGAAATGTTGGCAAAATATTAATTGGCTTGCTTTATACATATTTGGGAATTTCTATATTCTTGGCAGGAATAGAAAGTTCATTTCTTCCTATTGCATCTGAAATAGGAACTCAAATTGTTGCTAAAAATAAAACTTGGATATTAATTCCACTTAGCTTATTAATTGGTTATTTTATTATTTCAGCCGAACCTGCTGTTCACGTGCTAAAAAAACAAGTTGAAGAAATAACAAACGGAGCAATAAAACAAAAAACAATTCTTATTGCCATGAGTGTTGGTGTTGCATTATCTGTTTTAATTGCAATGCTAAAAACCTTGCTAAGCATCCCTTTCTTATATATTGTTTTACCAATTTATGCTTTAACATTAATTCTTTCATATTTTAATTCTTCAGTGCTTTCGGCTGTTGCTTTCGATGCTGGTGGAACAGCAACTGGAGCAATGGCAGTATCTTTTGTTTTACCACTTATAACCGGAGTTTCATCTGCCCTTGGGCAAGACGCACTAACTAGTGCATTTGGAACAATTGCATTAATTGCAATAATGCCAATATTAACAATTCAAATATTAGGATTTATTCATAAATTGGCTGAAAGAAAAGCCAAAGTTAATGAATTTAATCCTGCTAAAAGTAAAGTTAAAATTATTGATTTTGAAAACAATTTTGATTAGGAGGATAATTTATGAAAAATAAAACAATGAAACAATCCCCTTTAGAAATTTTAATATGCATAGTTGATAAAAAAATGAGTGATGAAGCATCAACCATTTTAGAAAACAATGGTTACTATTCATATTTAAAAACTCATGGAACAGGAACCACAGCAAAATCTAAAGCTGGAGACTTCTTTGGGTTTGGAATAATTGAAAGAGACGTTATTATTGCTCTTTTAGATAGAGATTCAATTGATAGAATAACACCTATTTTAACATCTGAACTTAAATTAGACAAACCTCACACAGGAATTTTATTAACCATTCCCCTAAGCAGTGCAACAAGCGAAGTGTTAGACGCTTTTGGAATAAAATATTAAGGAGATTAATATGGCAAACGAATTTGATTTAATTATAACAATAGTTAATAAAGGCTATGCTGATTATGTTATTGACGCAGCAAGAGAAGCTGGTGCAAGTGGCGGAACAATTATTTATGGTTTAGGAACTAGCAAAAACAGCGAAACCTTTTTAGGCGTTGCAATTCACCCAGAAAAAGAAATAATTTTAACCGTTGTTAAGCATGCTGAAAAAGATAAAATTATGAAAATTATTTGCGAAAGAAGCAATTTAAATGCTAATGGTCATGGAATTTGCTTCTCTTTGCCAACTTCTAATGTTGTTGGTATAACAAATATGCCAAAAGATACTAATAAATAATTTGTAATTAACTTCAAATTATTATATAATAATGAAAAATGGAGGAAATATGACAAAACTTGATTCCTTAAAAAATATATCAACAAAGTTAGAAACTATATCAAAAACAACTAAAAAAGAAAAAGAAAAAGAAAAAACTGACACCACTCCCCTTGTTTTAAGTAAAGTGGGAGTTGATAGCTTGGATATTAAAAACAAAATTGATTCAGCAAATAATGGAGATTTAGATGCTTTATTAGCTCTAGGTATACACTATTTAACTGGAACCGATGTTGATCAAAACTATACTCTTGCTAAAAAAATATTTGAGGAATGCATTAAAAGTAATGTTCCTCACGCATATTTTGGTTTGGGTTTAATTTACCAATATGGATATAACGTTGATATTGATTTAGAAAAATCATATGAATGCTATGATAAAGGTGCTAAACTTAAAAGCACTGATTGTATTTATAGAAAAGGTTTATTCCTACTAAACGGCTTAGGCGTTGAAAGAAATCCTGAAAGTGCAATTGAATGCTTTAAAAAAGGTGCAGATTTAAGCGACCCTAATAGCATGTTTGCCCTTGCAAATATATATGAATATGGTGTTGGAGTTCAACAAAACAGCAAAACTGCTTTAAACTATTATCGATTAGCAGCAGATCTTGGTCATGATGATGCTGCTTGCACATTAGCTGTTAAACACATTGACGGTGTTGACCTTGAAAAGAATATTGCAAAAGCAATTGAGCTTCTTGAAGGCCCTGCAAATAATGATGACGACAACGCCCTTTACCTTTTAGGCTCAATTTACTTATCTGAAAATGATGTTTTAAATGTTGATAAAGCAATCACAATACTTAAAAAAGCAAGTAATTTAAAAAATGCTGGAGCAACTTATCTTTTAGCTCATTTATATAGAGATGGATTCAAACACATAGATCCAAACATGTTAATAAGCAGAAAATATTATAAATTAGCAATTGAACAAGGTGATTTAAACTCAAAAGTTGAAATGACTTTCTTCAAAAGAAATAATGATGGCGAATGGTATTTTGATTACGATTCATACACTAAGGACTTCCAAGAAGTTGCCAGTCAAATGTTCACCTTTGAGGTTCTTGACGACGAAAACGAATCAGAACAAAATAATGATAGTGAAAAAGATACCAAAACAAATTCTAAAGCAGACTCAGATAAAGTTCAAACCGAAGAAGTTGAAGAAACTCCTTCCACCCCAACTAGAGAATCAAGTTATAGAAATCTTTATGAGGCAGAAACTATTTCATTAGATGATATTAAAGTTGATCCAGAATTTGATGAATTAATTAAACCTACTGATGTAAATGATAAAAAATAATAAAATGTATTTAATATAAAAAACAAAAACACAACCATTTTCGTTGTGTTTTTTTAAGCAAACTTAACGATTAAATAAGTTGCTAAAGCAAACTAAATATGATAATATACTTTTATAATTAAATTTGAAAGGATGTCTGAGCGGTTGAAAGAGCTGCACTCGAAATGCAGTGAAGCAGTGATGTTTCCGAGGGTTCGAATCCCTCTCCTTTCGCCAAAAAATAACCCAACTTAGGGTTATTTTTTTTGTTCTATTTTAATATTCTTCGGTTTCTATTATGCTATTATCTAACAATTCATTTGATTCAACGCTTTCTGAAACCACTGATTCGTTTGTTTGTTCATTATTATCA
>JAZUCB010000113.1:0-8515 GCA_045638985.1 Clostridia bacterium | reverse complement strand
AATTTTGTTAATGATTTAAGAATAAATTACTATGCAAATGTTTTGAGTGAAGCTATTAACAATTTATCCAAATTTATAGAAAAACCTGATAAAATTTTGGTTGTGGGGCTAGGAAACGACGATATTCAGTGTGATTCTTTAGGCGTTTGTGTGTGTGAGAAAATAAGCCAAATAAAGCCACGTTTTAATGATTTGTTTGTTTATTCAACTAATGTTTTTGGTAAAACTGGAATTGAAAGTTATGATATTATTGAAAGTATTGTTAAAAATAAAAAAATTAATTTGGTTATTGTAATTGATTCGTTGTGCGCAGGGGCAAAAGAACGTTTAAATGCATCTATTCAGTTAACAAACGCTGGGATTTCACCTGGCTCAGGAGTTAATAACACTCGGCGTGTTATAAATTCTAAAAATTTAAAATGCGATGTTTTAGCAATTGGTGTTCCACTCATGATTTATTCATCGTCTTTTATATATTCCTCATTAAAAATGGATGAGGAAGAGTTTAGTAAATTAAAAGAATTTCAATCACAAGATAATATTTATAGAAAACTTATAAAAGCGTTAGAAGATAATAGTGGGGAGTTGATTGTTGCGTCGTCGAATATAAAAGATGTTGTTAATGTGTTTTCTGAAATTATATTCAAAGCGATACTAAAGTTTTTAATTAAAATTAGTAGCTAGAGGCTTGAATATTGTTGTTTTTGGGGCATAAAATAATATTATGAAAATGAATGAGTCGTATAAAAAAATAATAACTGGAATATTTTTAACTTGTGTTCTTCTTGTTATTTTAATCATTATTTTTTTTGAAAGTAATTATCCAATAAGGTTTCGTGATTTAATAAAAAAATATTCTAAAGAATATAATCTTTCTGAAAGTTTAGTGGCAAGTGTTATAAATGTTGAAAGTGGATATAATGAAAATGCAATATCAAAAGTTGGTGCAAAAGGTTTAATGCAGATTTTAGATACAACTGGTGAAGAAATATCAAATAAATTAAAAATTGAAGGTGGTTTTGATTTGTTTAATGCCCAAACTAATATAGAATATGGGTGTTTTTATTTGAGATATTTAATTAATTATTATAACGATGAGTTTTTGGCGTTATGTGCATATAATGCGGGTTTAAAAAATGTTAATTATTGGGTTAAAGAAATAAATAATTTAAACGAAACAACCATACCATTTGTTGAAACTAAAAATTATATAAAAAAAATAAAATCATCTAGATATGTTTATAAAACCTTATATGGTTTCGCTTAAACCGGCTTAAAACGCCTAAATCATAGGAATCAAACTTGTTAAATCGTATTAATTTTTAATATATGATTGACAAGTTTTTTCTTTATTTGTTAATATTTAATTGGTATTGTTTGTTGGTATGATAAACTAATTGTTTTTCAGAACTAACTGGTTTTATTATATTTAATTTTGTTTGCAATACGATAAAAAATATTACAAAATGGAGATAGATTATGTTACCAGAAAATCCAGCCGAAAATTTAACTAAAGAAGTGGATATTAGGCAAAATAAAATTAAATTATTAAAGGAAAATGGAATAAACCCTTTTGCACCAAAATTTGACCAAACTCATTCAATTTCTCAAGTTAGAGAAATGCAAATTGGTGACAGCGTTAAAGTTGCAGGTAGAATGATTTTTAGAAGAACTTTTGGAAAGTTTATGTTTGTTCAAATTTCAGACGTGTTTAATAAATTACAACTAAGCTTGAGTGTTAATGAAATACCTCTTGAAGATTATAAATTCTTCAACACTTATGTTGACCTTGGTGATTATATTGGTGTTGAAGGTGAAATTTATGAAACAAAAACTGGAGAATTAACTGTTAAAGTTAATAAATACAATTTGTTATCTAAAGCAAAACTTCCTCTTCCAGAAAAGTTTCATGGTTTAACTGATATTGATGCTAAATATCGTCAAAGATATTTGGATTTAATCACAAACGAAGAAAGTAGAAAAGTTCTTTTAGGTAGAAGCAGATTGGTTGCCTTCATTAGAGATTATTTGCAAAAGAATGATTTTATTGAAGTTGAAACACCTATTTTGCAAGGTGCAGTTTGCGGAGCATCTGCAAAACCTTTCTTAACAAAGCATAATGCATTAGATAAAATGTGCAATTTAAGAATAGCACCAGAAATTTGCTTAAAAGAAGTTGTTTGTGGTGGTTTCCCAAGAGTTTTTGAGGTTGCAAAGTGTTTTAGAAATGAGGGTATGGATGCTTCTCACTTGCAAGAATTTACTCAAGTTGAATGGTATGCTAGTTATTGGGATTTTGAAGACAATATAAAATTCTTCTCAAAATTCTTAAGAGAATTAGTTACATATATGCTAGGAAAGCCAGAAATAACTATTGGTGATCAAGTTTTCAATATTGAAGGTGAATTCAAAAGAGTTGACTACACTAAAACTATTAATGAATTATTGGGTTTTGATGTTTTAAGTTTTGATGATTTAGATGCGTTAAAAGCAAAAATTGTTGGTCTTGGTGAATTCGATGAAGAAGAAATTATGGATTGTAAGAGTATTGGTGCAGTTATTGATTTAATTTATAAGAGAAAAATTAGAGTTAATATTATTGAGCCAACAATTTTATTTAACTATCCTGCCAGCTTAGTTCCGCTTGCTAGAAGAAGTGATGCTAATCCTAAAACAATTGAAATGTTCCAATTCTTAATTAACGGTGAAGAATTGTGTAAGGCTTATTCTGAATTAGTTGATCCAGATGTTCAAAGAGCAACTTTGGAAGATCAAGCTAAGGCTAAAGCAATGGGTGATGAAGAAGCCATGGATATTGATGAGGATTTTTTACTTGCTATGGAGCATGGTATGCCACCAATGAGCGGGTTAGGAATGGGAATTGATAGATTGCTTGTTATGTTATATAATCAACAATCTATAAGAGATGTTGTTTTATTCCCAATTATGAAATAAGGAGAAAAACTATGAGCGTATTTTTTACGGATAGTAATAGTGAATTATGGCATACCCAGGTTGAAAAACTAGGTGCTGAATATATTAGCATGCCTTACACTCTAGATGGTGAAGAGCATGGTTATGATCTAGGTAAAACCCATGATTATAAAAAATTCTATAGCAAAGTTAGAAAAGGATTAATTCCTATCACATCAGCATTAAACCCTCAAAATTATTTAGAAATTTTTGAACCATTTTTAAAAGCTGGTGAGGATATTCTATATGTAACATTTAGTAGTAGAATGAGTGGAACTTTTGAGTTCATGAAACAAGCTATAGATGTTTTAAAGGAAAAATATCCTGAAAGATCTATTAAGTATGTTGACACATTATCAATAAGTTTGGGTGCAGGTTTGGTTGCTTATGAAGCTGCAATTATGCATAAAAGAGGAGCAACGGATGACGAAGTTATTGAGTTCGTTAAAAAGTTTAGGGAAGAAATTGCTTGTTGTTTTGTTGTTGATGATTTAATGCACTTAAAAAGAGGTGGCAGAATTTCAACAACAAGTGCAGTTTTTGGAACAATACTTGGTGTTAAGCCTGTTTTGGGTGTTGATAATGATGGAAAGCTTGGAATTATTGATAAAGTTAATGGAAGAAAAAAATCCATTCTAAAATTATTAGAAAAGCTTAAATCGTTAGGTGAAAATTTGGCAGATTATCCAATTGGTATTTTGCATGCTGATTGTGAAGAAGATGCATTGTTTTTGAAAGCTAAAATTGAAGAATTTGTTGGAAAAGATGCCCAAATTTGGTTGCAACCAATTGGTCCAACAGTTGGAACACATTGTGGACCAGGAACTTTGGGAATTGCATTTCATGCGAAAAGAAGAATGGAGCTGGTTTAATAACCAGCTCTTAATTTATTTGGAGATAATATGAAAAAATTGAGAATTATTAATGCATTGGTTTTAACAATGGATAACCAAAAAGTTGTTCAAAATGGTGAAGTTGAAATTAATGATAATATTATTAGTTATGTTGGTGAGCTAAGAAATACTAAATCTTTTGATGGTGAAACTATTGATGCAAAAGGTAATATTGTTATGCCTGGTTTTATAAACACTCATTGTCATGCTGGTATGAGTTGTTTAAGAGGTGTGGGTGATGGTTCTTCTTTTGGTAATTGGTGGATTGATAATATCAGGCCTTTAGAAATTAAAATGACTAATGAAGAGTTGCATAATTCAACAAAACTTTCTTTTCTTGAAATGATAAAAAGCGGGATAACCACAGTTCTTGATTTATATTTTAATGTTGAAGGAACGGCAAAAGTTGCTATTGAAACTGGTATGAGAACAAATATTGGGTTTGGTTCAATTGCTGGTGAAGTTTTAGATGATGTTTTGGAAGAAGAATATAAAACCCTTATAAGTTATGGTGATTTGGTTAAACCGGTTGTGTTTTGTCATGCACCTTATTCAAGTGATGAATATTCTTATATAAAAGCTGTTGAGTTTGCAAAAAAACATGATTTAGTTTTAACAACTCATGCAAGTGAAACTTTAGAAGAAGTTGGAGAAATTCATAATAAATATGGAAAAACACCAATTGGATTGTTGGAAAGTTATGGCTATTTTGAACAAAAAAATATTTTAGCTCATTGTGTTTGTTGTGATAAAGATGATGTTGAAATTATGAAGCAATATGATACTATTTCTGTTTCAACAAATCCTAGTTCAAATTTGTATTTGGGTAGTGGTGTTGCTCCTATATTCTCGTATGTTAACAATGATATTAATGTTTGTATTGGAACAGATGGTCCAGCTTCAAATAATTGTTTGAATATGTTTAAAGAAATGTTTTTAACTAAAAATTTGCAGTCTGGAGTTTTAAATCAACCTGATGCAGTTTCTGCAATGCAAGTTTTAGAAATGGCAACAATAAAAGGTGCAAAAGCTTTAAATTATAATAATTTAGGTGCAATAAAAAAAGGATATCTTGCAGATTTAATTATGATTGATTTGAATGCAATGAATATGCAACCAAAGAGTAATTATATTTCAAACTTAGTTTCCTCTGCCGGTGTTGAAAATGTTTTATTAACAATGGTTAATGGAAAAATATTATTTAGGGAAGGAAAATTTGTTGACGATTTTGATTTGGAAAAATTATCAACTTCAGTTGATGAATATTTTAAAAAATTAAATTCATAGTATTGAAAACATGATAGTAATTATATAATTTTACTATCGTGTTTTTATTTTACAAAGCATTATTATGTGGTATAATATATTATTAGAAATGTTCATATAAATTTTATTATAATTGGAAACTTATTAGGAGAATTGGCTGATGAATGGCAATATAAATGTTAGCGATAAAGTTAATAATGCTTTACAAAATGCTGGTAAAATTGCAATTAGATATGGTGCTTTTAAAATAGGAACAGAACACCTATTGTTTGGCTTGTCAACAATTGAAACGAGTGTTGCTAGCAGAATATTGGCGTCTTTCGGCGTTACTCCAGATAATCTTGAATATGTTTTTAACAAAGTATTTACAAGGCGATCTGCAACTATTTTAAGTGCAACAATTGAATTAACTCCAAAAGCAAAAGAAGTTTTTTTAATTGCAAATCAATTTGCAATGCAATTGAGGAGTAATATTGTTTCTTTAGAGCATTTATTGATTTCTTTGCTTCATATGGAAGATTGCTACGCAATAACAATTTTGAAAAAATATTTCAAAGTTGACATAAATGAATTGATAAATAATTTGCTTCAAGTTTTTAAAGCTAATAGTATTAATAGTAATTTCTCGTCGGCAAATAATTCAACTTATAGAGCATCAGCCAATTCAAGTTTTTCAACTGATAACTATAACGATTATGATGATTATGAAAATGAGGATTATAAATCGTCTGGCAGTGAGCAAAATTCGGGCTTGCCAAAAGAATTATTAGATATGGGAATCGATTTAACTCAGAAAGCAAGAAGTGGAAAAATAGACCCAATTATTGGAAGGGAAGAGGAAATTTCAAGGGTTATTGAGATTTTATGCAGAAAAACAAAAAACAATCCAGTTCTTATAGGTGAGGCTGGTGTTGGAAAAAGTGCCGTTGTTGATGGATTGGCTTTAGCTATTGCTAATAACACTGTTCCAGATATTTTAAAAAATAAAACAATATTTTCTTTAGAGCTTGGAAGTTTGATGGCTGGAACAAAATATCGTGGTGCATTGGAAGAAAAGCTAAAGGTTTTAATTGATGTTATAACTCAAAATAGAGATATAATTGTTTTTATTGATGAAATACACACCTTAACTCAAGTTGGAGGTGATAAGGGTGAAGTTAATCCTGCTGATATGTTAAAGCCATATTTGGCTAGAGGAGAGTTTCAAACTGTTGGTGCAACAACAATAGATGAATATAGAAAATACATTGAAAAAGATAAAGCTTTAGAAAGAAGATTTCAACCTATTATTGTTAACCCTCCATCTGTGGAAGACACAATTAAAATTTTAAGAGGTCTAAAAGAAAGTTTTGAGGATTACCATAAAGTTTCTATTGCTGATGAGGCAATTATTGCTGCTGCATCTTTAAGTGATAGATATATAATGGATAGAAACTTGCCAGATAAGGCCATTGATATTATTGATGAGGCTAGTAGTAGGGCAAAGGTTCATGGCAATAAAAAGCCTGAAAATCTTAAAGAAGTAGAGAGTTTGATTGAGCAATTAGAGGCTGAGAAGAAACAGGCAATGGTTGATGAAAATTTTGAATTAGCCAATGATTATAGAGAAAAATTAGATAGGGCAAATGCTCGTAAAAGGCAAATTTTAAACTCTTTAAGTTCAATGCCGTCAGATGCAAGTATAATTATCCGTGAAGATGATGTTTGTAAAGTTATAAGTGATTGGACTAAAATTCCAATAACAAAAATAACAGAAAGTGAACGTGATAGGTTGATGAAACTTGAAAGCATATTGCATAAAAGAGTTATTGGGCAAGATGAGGCTGTTGAGGCTGTTGCAAAAGCTATTAGAAGAGCAAGGATTGGTTTAAAGGAAAATAATCGCCCAATTGGAAGTTTTATGTTTTTAGGCCAAACTGGTGTGGGTAAAACTGAACTTTGTAAGGCTTTGGCTGAAGCCATGTTTGATGATGAAAATGCAGTTATTAGATTAGACATGAGTGAATACATGGAGAAACATAGCGTTTCAAAGCTGATTGGGTCACCTCCTGGCTATGTTGGTTTTGATGACGGTGGTCAATTAACAGAACAAGTTAGAAGAAAACCATATTCGGTTGTGTTATTTGATGAAATTGAAAAAGCTCATCAGGATGTTTATAATTTGTTATTGCAAGTTTTAGATGATGGCAGATTAACTGATAGTCAAGGAAGATTGGTATCTTTTAAAAATACGATTATTATTTTTACTAGCAATGTTGGTGTTAGTGATTTACCAAAAAGAACTTCAAGTTTGGGGTTCTCTGCTGATTCATCTGATGATAATGTTTATGATTATGAAATTATTAAAGAAACATTAGTTAATTCTATGAAAAAGAAGTTTAAGCCTGAATTTGTTAATAGAATTGATGTTGTAACTGTGTTTAGACCATTAACAAGTGAGCAATTAACTCAAATTGCAAAAATATTTATTTCTAATTTAAATATTCGTTTGAAAAAGCGTGGGGCTTCACTTAAGGTTACCGAGAGTGCATTAAGATATTTGATTAATAAGGGTTATGATTTAGATTATGGTGCTAGACCTCTAAGAAGGTTGATTGAACATGAAATAGAAGATAGAATTGTTGAAGATTATTTAGCTGGCAGGATTCCTAGAAGTGCTGTTATAATAATATCTGCACCTAATGGCGAACTTGATTTTAGAGTAGAAAATAATTTGTGATATTATTAAATTTTGTGTTATTAATTGCCTAAAACCAATAAATTTGTTAAAATATAGTTAATAAAAAACAAATGTTTTTTATTAAAATGAAACAGATTGGAGGGTTGATTATGAATATTAATTATGTTTCAAAAAATTATAAAATATCTGATAGGTTTAAAGAAATTTTAGAAAAAAAATTGTCTAAGCTTGAAAAATATTTTTCTAAAAACTATGAGATTAAAGTTAATTGCTCACAAATCGCTGATTTAGATAAACTTGAAATAACAATTAACGCTGATGGATTATTTGTTAGAAGCGAAGTTATGAGCGATAATATGTATAACAATATTGATTTGTCTATGCCAAAAATCGAAAAACAAATTGTTAAGGCATCAACAAAATCTCGTTCTAAATTATTTAAAGAGATAACAAGTTCTGCTGAACTTGAATTCTTAAATGAAATGCCTGTTGCTAATCCACTAAAGGTAGTTAAATCTAAAAAATTTGAGTTAGAACCTTTAACATTGGACGATGCTCAAAATAATTTAGAAGCTTTGGGTCATTCTTTTTATGTATTCTTAAACGCTAAATCTGGTTGTGTTAACGTAATATATAAAAGAAATGATGGTGATTTAGGCTTAATTGAAGTTGATTTTTAATAAAAAATGAGAAAAAAGGTTGT
>JAZUCB010000112.1:0-2663 GCA_045638985.1 Clostridia bacterium | reverse complement strand
TACTTTTCTCCATTTTTATCTTTTGATTATTTTAATATAATATAAACTAGCATTTAAAAAAGTTTTAAAATAATATTAATATTATATATTTATAGCATTTTTTAGTCAAACAAATAGCCTTCAAATTTCTCTATATTTTGATTATTTTTCCACTTTTTTAAACTATTACGCAAACACATTTATGCAAACTTAAAAAAACGCCTTATTTTAGGCGTTTTTATTATAACAACAAGTCTCCGGTATTTGTTGAAATCATTCGCATTATTTTAACCTCTTCTCCCGTTTGAGAATCAAGGTAAATATAGTATGTGTAGTCATTCCATTTGCAAACATATTCATACGCAAAAAGTTCTCCACTATACTTATTTGGAATCAACACTTTTCTCTTAAATTCCACCTCAAGTAAAGGGCTCAAACTGGATTCACCCTCCAAAATTCCATACTCAGAAACAAACTCATTTCTTTCAACGTGGTTATAAGCATAATTAACAGCATCCCATCCAACAACAACCCCTAACCTTTTATCAACCTTAACCTTAATTAAATCAGGATAATAAACAACGTCATCAATAACCGGAGCCAAATTTATATAAGCAATATTTCCATTCTCCATTCCCCAAACAACTTCCATATTTTCAAAACCAAAATTTAAAGCACATTCTAACCCCAAGTCCCCAGCATCATCTAGGGTAATATTTTCACCACCACCAGCTCCATATGAAGTTATATTAAGTAACAAACCATCACGCTTTGTTATTTGAACATATAATCTATGGTCATCTTTGCTTAAAACATAATTAAAGGTTTCAAACTTGGAATTTGTTTCACCTAAATATAAAAAACTATAACCTTCAAAATATTTTAATAAGTCTTGAACTTTTGCATCACATTCTTCTTTCGTTAAGTAATTCATACTCAAACCGTTTATATTCTTTGCAACAACACTCTCAGCGAAAGGTCCATCAAAGATTAAAGTTGGCAATTCACTCTCGGGATTATCACCACTTGCAATTCCTGCTGAAAACACACTATCATCAGCACTCGAAAATTTAACCTCACTAAGAACACGATAATCATAACTCGTTGACGCCACAAAATTATTTAAATCATAATAAATATTATTACACTGATCAAATAAACTCTCAAAATTCTTATATTCCTCACTAGAGATATCCTTACTTGAATTTATTTTATCAATCAAAGATTGTGAATAGCCACTCACAAGATTAAAAAATTTATTTATGTTTGTTGTTTTGTTTTGAGCCATAGGCAAAACATTCAAATTCCCCACAGCCAAAGTACATAACGTTCTTATATTTATTAAAATTTCTCTTTGCATAGGCTGAGAAGTTGTTGCAACAAACTTGCTCATATCAACTTGCAAATCATCAACATTCTGAACCAGCTGATATAAACTTTCTTTATAAACATTTTCTAATTGGTTTGAATATTTTTGCGATGACATAAATAACGATATAATAAAAGAAAGAAATATTAAAACCGTTGCACCCATCGCTATTGAGAAACCCAACACATAACTATTAACCCTTTTCATTACACACCTATTTGTTTGTTTTTAGTATTTTATTGTCATTTTATTTATGTTATATGGCAAAAACATGGCTTCCTATAACAACAACTGTTTGCCTATCAAAAATCCAGCTACTAGTTGCAACAGCAGGATTATAGTAATATAAACTACCATAACTTGGATCCCAACCATTCAAAGCATCTTGCGCAGCTTGAAAAGATTCAGAGTTCGGTTCCAAGTTTATCTGCCCATCGTGCACAGCAGTAAACGCCCACGGTTGGTAAATAACGCCATAAATAGTGTTTGGGAAATCAGCACTTTCAACCCTATTTAATATTACTGCACCAACTGCAACCATACCCTCATAAACTTCACCTCTTGCCTCGGCGTAGATGCATTTGGCTAAGAGATATAAGTCATTGCTAACCTGCCCACTAACATAAACACCCAAAGCATTTGAAGTTGCACCATCTAGTTCTCCAGTTTCTCTTAAACCATTTTGTCTTTGAAAATAAATTATAGCTTCAACCGTTTGATCATCCAAAACACCCGTCAACTCACCATCATAATATCCCCAATCTCTCAATCTTGTTTGAACCTCAACAATTGTTTGATCCATCGCATAAACGTTCAAATCAACAATAAAAATGAATTGATACAACATGAAACACATAATTAATATGGCAATCATTCTTTTCATCACAAACCTCACCTATTTGAAAAACTTTCTAATTATTTCCACAAGTTTGCTTTTATATACCACACCTTGCATGTTATTTTGATTCGTAAAACACAACGGAGGATAAACAACACACCACCAATTATCTCCACTCCCACTACCCAAGTTTATAATTAAAGCATCGTAATAATCTGCCTCTAAAGTAACATCATCATAGGTTCTTGTTGGAAAATATTCAGTATTAATTTTCATTTCAGATCTATATTCAAACCCTTTTTCTTTTAAAATTCCATCAACAAAATCTTCTATTTCTTTTTCTTGGCATTTTAATTTATTTTCAACATCTTGCTTGCTTTTAGAAGATGCTACCAATGGTGTTATAAATTCAACCAACTTATCTTTAATAAAATATTTAATATCTTGATCTTTTCCTGAATTACTATTTGCTCTAAT
>JAZUCB010000111.1:0-5203 GCA_045638985.1 Clostridia bacterium | reverse complement strand
AAAAAGCTATGAGAGTTAAAATTGAAATTTCATATTTAGGTGATGAATATTCTGGTTTTCAGGTTCAAAGAAATAAAAAAACAATTCAAAATGAAATTGAAAAAGTTTTATTTGAAATATTTAATTATAATATTTCGATTGTTGCTAGTGGAAGAACAGATGCTGGCGTTAGTGCAATTAGGCAAGTTGCACATTTTGATTTAAGTGAAGCTATTGATGTTTCAAGGCTATATAAAAGAATGAATGCTATGTTGCCACTTGATATTAGAATATTATCTAGTAAAGAGGTTGTTGAAGATTGGCATGCAAGGTATTCTGCTAAAAGAAAAACTTATTGTTATAATTTTTATGTGTCTCAAGTTATCATTCCATATTATGACAAACATTCTTTAAACGTTGGTGTTGACTTAAATATAGAAGCAATGAAAAAAGCGTGTTCATATTTAATTGGGGAACATGATTTTTCTGCTTTTTGTGCATCTAACACTAATGTTATTAATAAATCAAGAATAATTTATGATGCACAAATAAATCAGCAATCAGATATGTGTTTTTCTTTTGAAATAACTGGTAATGGTTTCCTTTATAATATGGTGAGAATTATATTTGGAACATTATTGCAAGTGGGGTTACAAAAAATAACGCCAGAAGATTTTCGTGCTATTATTGAAAGTAAAGATAGAAATAAGGCAGGAAGAACAGCGCCATCAAAAGGTTTATTTTTAAAATCAGTTCATTATTAAGAATATAAATAATTGACCAGAGTTAATTTAAGTTGATATAATAACTAAAAGGAGTTTTCGAATGAAACATAGTTTAAGATTTGTTGTTGCTGGAATTGTTTTAGCGGGTGTTATTTTTGGTATTTGGGCTTTGTTTTTAAATCCAGATAAAAAAATTAGTGTTAATAATAGATTATCTAGTGTTAATGCAATTGCTGATGATTTTGAAATTAATTCTTTGTTAAAAGAAGTTGAAAAGGTTAATGAAAATATTTTAACTTCTAGTTTTGGTGAAGAAACAAAAAATTCAATGCTTAAGGTTTTTGGAGAACAGGAAATTGCAGTAGAAAATCAAGAACAAGATGAGCCCAAATATAATCTTTATAGTGGCTATGTTTATTATCATAATAAAATTAAGCAGGCTTATAATTTTTATGCTTCATATGGTAATGCAATTTCAAGTATATCTAATCGTGATTTAAGGAATGTTAAATCACAAATTTCTGAATATAAAAATAAATTATCAATTCTTGCTAATAAAATAAATGCATATTTAGAATATGCTAAAACTTACAAAGATGAAAATTCTGCATGGTTTTCAAATTTATTGGGGAAAAGCACTTCAATAAATAGTGCATATTCATATGCCTTAGGTGCTTATGCAAGACTAACAAAAACGGTTAGAGATATAGCAATCAAGTATGTTTATGGTGATGATTATTTATATTCAACTTCTAGCATTTTATTTGATAGCATTATTTATCAGGCTGTTGAAACATTTGCGAATAACGATGTTTCTGAAGAAAGAAAGGTTGTTGATTTAGAAAGATTTTGTGTTGTTTTAGAAGAATTTAATGCAAAACAAAATATTTTTGTTGGAAGTGGAACAACTGAAATGGAATTGATTGATGGCTACACTAAAATGCAGAAAGATTATTATTCAAAATTATTAGAATACTATCGTCAAACGAGAGGAAATAAATATAAGTTAACCAAATCTTTCGGTGTGGATTCTGAGCAATGGACATTTATTGAGTGTATTGATTATTTAAAACCTATTAACTCTTTAGTATTTAAATATGTAACAAATCTTTAAAAATAAGGAAACAATTTATGAAAAAAATAACAACATCATTAATTCTTCTAGCTTTAGTTTTAATTTCGGTGTTTACTTTTACTTCTTGTGATGAAACAAATTACACATTAGCTAATGTTAAAGAAAAATATACTGAAATGGTTTCAACGTATTCTGATGGCAGTTCAAACACAATGTTTAATGGAAACACTATAAATGTTGAGTTTAAATATAGTGATATTAAATTTTCTGGAAATCCATCTAACAATATTGAAAAAAAATTCTATGCATTTAATTACTATGATATTTTGTTTGAAGGAATTTTTAGTTATTATGAGTTTTATAATGAAATTTTTTTTAGTGAAGAAAATCAAATTCCAACTGAAGAAATAAACGCTCTATATAGTAAGCTAAATAGTTTGCAAAATTCATTAAAGTCTTTCAATGATGCAAAAAATTCATTTGAAGGAGAACTTGCCGTTTTAGGTTTTTCAAATCCACCATTAAACACTATAACAATTTTCACTTACGAATATAATAAACTAGTGCAATCTTCAATTAATTTTATAGAGAAATTTATTCAAGTTCATAAAGGATATGTATATGGTGAACAAATTGCAGATTCAAATGCAGTTATAAGAATGATTGAAGAAGCAAAATTTTATGTGAGCAAATTCGCTTTTAATGAAAATATAAAAGCTTTTAATAATGTTAAAGGCGTTAATGGAACTTGTGATTTAACAGCCTTAGTTAGTGAGGATTTAATAGGAAATAATCCTTATGTGTTAATTAATGATTTGGAAGAATTATTAGAAAGCGAATATAAAACAGGGTATGATTTTTCAAATTTTGACAACTTAAATTATTTTAGAAATTGTTTTGTTCAAGATTTAAAAATTTATGAAGCAATTTATAACAAATTTGATGTTTATGAATTTGCTCAAAATAAATTGAACGCAAATTTATCTGCAGATTTGAATGCTTTTGTTGCAACATTAAATTCAATGGAACAAGGGCAATATCAATATATTGAAAATTTCAGAAATAACACATATAATTCATATATTGTTGAATTAAGAAAAGCAATACAAAAATAACAATTAAAAGAAAGAAATATGAGCATTATTGAAATAACTAATTTTTCACACAATTACGGAGATAAGCCTCTTTATGTTAACGCAAATTTTGTTTTAAATAATAATGAAAAAATTGGCATAACAGGTTTAAATGGGGCTGGAAAGAGCACATTAATTAAAATATTAATGGGCTCTGTTTTGCTTGATGATGGAAAAATATTCATTAGTCAAAAACATAAGATTGAATATTTAGATCAACATGCAGAAATAAACCAAAATTGCACAATAAGAGAATATTTGGCAGGCGCATTTGCTCATTTATATGAAATAGAAAAGAAATATAACCAAGTAAATGAAAAAATGGCAACTGAAACTAACCCGAATAAATTAGAGAAATTATTTGAGCAAAGTGCAAATTATTTTGAAATGTTAGATTCTAATAATTTTTATAGTTTAGATAGCAATATTGATAAAGTTGCTGCTGGATTAGGTGTTAATGCATTGGGAATGGAAACTAACGTTTCAACTTTATCTGGTGGGCAAAGAGCTAAGGTTATGCTTGCAAAATTATTGTTAAGCACTCCAGATGTTATGATTTTAGACGAACCAACAAACTTTTTAGATGTTTCGCATATAGAATGGTTAACAAAATTTATAAAATCAAGCGATAAAGCATATATAATTGTAAGTCACGATGAAAAGTTCCTAAATGAAGTTGTGACTCATATTTGTGATGTTGAAAATGGTGTTATAACTAAATACTTTGGCAATTTAGATAAGGTTAGGGCAATTAAAGAAAATCAAGCTGTGTTGCAAGGTAAACAATATGTTAACCAACAAAAAGAAATTAAAAAGTTAGAAGATTATATTGCAAGAAACAAAGCTAGGGCAGCAACTGCTAAAATGGCTAGAAGCAGAGAAAGAAAACTGGATAAAATGGATATTGTTACTCCGCCAAAAGAATTAGTAAAACCAACATTCTCATTTAAGCAAAAAGAATATGTTGGAAATCTAATGCTTAAGGTTGAAAACCTTGAAGTTGGATATAAAGGCAAGTCGTTATTGAAAACGCCGTTGAATTTTGAGTTGTGCAAAGGAGATAGAATTGCAATTGTTGGTTTTAATGGAATCGGAAAATCAA
Source organism: Clostridia bacterium (assembly GCA_045638985.1). Taxonomy (GTDB): domain Bacteria; phylum Bacillota; class Clostridia; order Christensenellales; family UBA1242; genus UBA11490. The sequence continues at coordinate 1,189 of JAZUCB010000111.1, read as the reverse complement.
CTTTGCTAAAAACTTTGTTAACTAAAATTCCTTCTGTTGGTGGAAAATTTACTTATGCTAGAAATACTATTGTTGGTTATTATGAACAAGAAAATAACTTTAAGGAGTTTGAAGGAACACCAATAACTTATATTAAAAATATATTTCCTCAAATAAGCGAAAGAGAAAATAGAGCAGCCTTGTTTAGATGTGGGTTAAACCAAGAACATTTACGCCATCAAGTTAAGCAATTAAGCGGTGGTGAGCAAAGTAAAATGAAAATTTGCGAATTAACAATTGCTCCTTCAAATATCTTGTTGCTAGATGAACCAACAAACCATTTAGATTACTTGGCAATTGAAAGGCTAGAAGAGGCTATGAAAGAATATACTGGTGCAATACTATTTGTTAGCCATAATAAAGAGTTTGTTAGGAATTTAGCAACAAAAGTAATTGATTTAGAAAAAGGTTTATAAAATTTAAAAAACAATATTTAATTTAATAAGAATATTGAATATTGTTTTTTTTACACTTATTGAAAGTTTTTCATATATTAAACTTAGTGAGGGTTTTTTATGTTCACAATAAGTTTATGTATGATTGTTAAAAATGAAGAAAAAACTTTAGATAGATGTTTAACATCAATTCATGAGGCTTGTGATGAAATTATAATCGTAGACACAGGTTCAACAGATAAAACTAAAGAAATTGCACAAAAATTTACATCTAAAATATTTGATTTTAAATGGATTGATGATTTTTCTAAAGCAAGAAATATTTCTTTTTCTAAAGCAACAAAAGATTATATATTATGGTTAGATGCAGATGATGTTGTTTCAAAAGAAAATTTAAAAAAGATTATTGAACTTAAAAATAGTAAAGATGAAAACAATGTTGATATTTTTATGTTTAAATATAATATTCAATTTGATCAAAATAATAATCCAACTTTTTCATATTATAGAGAACGATTACTTAAGAGATCAAACAATTATTTGTGGTTAGATCCCGTGCATGAATGTATTCAAATATCTGGGAATATTAAATATTTAGATATTGCTGTTGAGCATAGAAAAGAACCAAATCAAAACTATTCAAATAGAAATTTAAAAATATATGAAAAACTTATTAATAATGGAAGTTTATTAACTGCTCGTCAACAATTTTATTATGCTAGAGAACTATATTATAATAATAAAATTAGAAAGGC
>JAZUCB010000110.1:0-8547 GCA_045638985.1 Clostridia bacterium | reverse complement strand
CATATGCTTTTATTCCATTATGATTTTTTAAAAGCATTAGCTTTTGGAAAATAAAAATTTATAAAAGGAGAAAAATATATGGCTAAAAAGAACAATTCAATGATTGCAAAATTAGTTATGCTTATTGTTGCCGGTTTAGGTTTCTTAACATTTGTTATGCCTTTCATATCAACGAAAGTTTTAAGCGGAACTGAACACACAACTGGCTCAGAACTTTTAGAAAAAATTGGCGAACTTGGAACAGATTCAACACTTGCTGCTTCAAGAACAGTGCTTCAATATGTAACTTTATTTGCAATTATCGCTTTTGGAATACTTTGCGTTTTAGCAGTTCTTTCATTTGTTTTTGAAGGCTTATCTGTTAAACTATCAAAAGTTGTTGCAATTGTTGCTGCTTTACTTGCAATTGTTGCAATTATTTGTGGATATGTTTATGTTGGCGAAATTGGTTTAAGCTCAGTTACTTTAAGCTTTGGACCATGGTATTTACTTATCATTGCCGCAGTACACACAATCGTTACTTTCTTTGCATTTAGAAAATAATGCAATACATAAAAAAACTCCAGCAATGGAGTTTTTTCTTTTTTTTCATATATAATCAAAAATTTTTAAATAAATTTAAAACCACTCTTACAATATGTTTTGTTATAAGAAGCAATATTGAGATGTTTAAAAACTATCTTCTTTAATAACTCAACAAGCTTATTAAAAAACTATTAATTAAATCAATTCTTTTAACAACAATTCAATTTCTTCTGGGCCATTAACTAACACACCGCTTGCACCTAATTTTATGGCTGGCTCAATATCAACCTTAAACCTATCACCAACAACAAGTAAATTTTTAGGCAACAGATTGTTTTTTTTAAGAATATCTAAATACGGAAAGTCCTTACTTTTTGTTTTCATTGCGTCAATTGGCGTGCAATAAACACCATCAAATAGCTCATTAGGTATTTTTAACTTTTCCATTTTTTTATAAAACAATTTATCTATTTCATTACTAACAATATAAATTTTAAACAATCTTTTAAACGCCTTTAATATATTTATATCAACAACTTCAGCCTCATTATAATCAATTTCAAAGTTATTTATTATTCTATATTCATGATAATCTTTTTCACTCACTCCAAACTCAGTGCAAATCTGACTAAAACTAGGTGCAACCTTACTTTCAAGTGTAAAACCTCTTTCAAGCATTATTTGTGTTATTTTTTCGTCATCAAACTTACACAAAGCCCTAAATGTTCTGCGTATATAATCTAAATATAACGAACGCATATTTTCAGATTTATAAAAAGTTTCATCAAAATCAAACGCTATCACTTTAATATTTTTTTTGTTAAATCCAGCAGAATAATATTTTTGCATAAACCCTCTTTTATAATTTTTTATACTTATATTATGCAAAAAGGGCTTAACTTTGCCACAAAAAAACCTTAAGGATCTTCCTTAAGGTTTTTATTATTTATGCCTCGTCTGTTTGAGTAACAATGTCGTAAAAACATAATTCTTCTATAAGACTAACACATTCAATATTCATATTTTCTTACCTTTTCCTTTGTTATTTTTTTCACAAAGGAGAGACTTAGATTAAATCATGTTGATATTAATTAGGCTTTCAAATCTCTCCTAATTAATACTATTATTCACTTGTTAGTTCAGAATAATACAACTTATCTATAATATTATTCAACTCTTCACATGAGTTTTCCTTAACACCTTTAACAACGCCAACCAATTCATTAAACGATTTTTGCCAGTTAATTTCTTCTTCATCAGCAAATTGTTTTAACTCACACTCATCAATATTTCTAAATATAACATTTTGAACATCTTGGTCAACAAGACTAATCAAGTTTGGCCAAATTTTAAACACCATCGGATAACTTTCTGAAATTGAAACAAAGCCAGAAGAATCCTTTTCTTTTTCATATTTATAGCAAGCACTTGAAATAAGCCCTAAAAAATAAAAGTCAATGTCGTTTGGCTCACCAAAACTTTCAACCTTTTTAATAACTTTCTCAAGCATTTTTGCCTTTATATCTGAAAACACTTTCTCAGCCATATTTTTTCCTTTTGCTTAAATTAAGCCAACTTTTTCTTCATCTTCAATGTTTTTCATAGTTAATGCTATTCGTTTTTTATCAACATCAACACTCATAACCTTAACAACCACAACATCTCCAACTTTTAGAACTTCACTTGGGTGTTTTATATATTCGTTGCTAATTTCTGAAATATGCACCAAACCATCTTGGTGAACAGATATATCAACAAACACACCAAAGTCAATAACGTTTCTAACCACACCTCTTAAAACCATACCTGGCTTTAAGTTAGAAATATCTAATAATTCGCTTTTCAAAACTGGTTTAGGTAAATCATCACGAATATCTCTGCCTGGTTTAATCAATTCTTTAGCAATATCTTCCAACGTTGGAACACCAATATTAATGCTTTCAGCAACTTTATTTAAACCTTCTCTTTCTAGCATTTCAGGCAATCTTTTAATGTTACCATTTTTAATATCTTCTTCGGTTAAATTGAAGTAAATCAATAAACGTTTAACTGCAGCATAACTTTCTGGGTGAACACCAGTGTTGTCTAGAACGTTTTCACCACCAGGTATTCTTAAGAAGCCTGCACATTGTTCAAATGCTTTAGCACCTAATTTATTAACGTTCATTAGTTCTGCTCTAGATTTGAAAGAGCCTTTTTCTTGTCTATATTTTTCAATATTCTTAGCCACGCCAGAGTTTAAGCCGGCAACTTTAGATAGCAATGATGGGCTTGCAGTGTTTAAATCAACACCAACACTGTTAACGCAATCTTCAACAACGCCATCTAAAACTTCGGTCAATCTGTTTTGTGGCATATCATGTTGATATTGCCCAACGCCAATAGACTTAACATCAATTTTAATAAGTTCTGCTAATGGATCTTGCAATCTTCTTCCAATTGAAACTGCACTTCTTAAAGCCACGTCGAAATCTGGGAACTCAGCTGCACCTAATTTGCTTGCAGAATAAACGCTCGCACCAGCCTCATTAACAACAGCATACTGCAATTTTCTATCTAATTTCTTAATTAAGTTTGCAACAAAAATTTCACTTTCTTTTGTTGCAGTTCCATTTCCAATTGCAATAACTTCAACACCAAACTTTTCAATTAATAATGTTAATTTAACTTCACTTTCTTCAATCTTACTTTGAGGTGGAGTTGCATAAACAACTGTTGTTTCTAAAACGTTTCCATTGCCATCAATAACCGCAATTTTGCAACCTGTTCTATAAGCAGGGTCTAAAGCTAAAACAACTTTATTTTTAAGTGGTGGTTGCATAAGTAATGGTCTTAAGTTAACTTCAAACATCTTAATAGCCTGTTCGTTTGCCATATCAGTTAATTCATTTCTAACTTCTCTTTCAATGCTTGGGAAAATTAATCTTGAATAACTATCATCACAAATTTCTTTTAGCATTTCTTCATAAGGGCTATTCTTTTTAATAAACACTCCTTCAATTTCAGCCATTGCCAACTCTTCTTTTAATTCTAAAGAAACTTTTAAGAAGTCTTCTTTTTCACCACGGTTAATAGCTAAAACTCTATGGCTTGGAAGTTTATTAATAGGAGATTCATATGCCTTATACATTTCATAAACATACGCACCCTCTTTTTCTTCATCAAGTTTAGTTCTAATGAATCCTTTATTGGTTAGGGCGTTTCTTAAAGCTTTTCTTAATTCAGCGTTATCTGAAATAACCTCTGCAACAATATCTTTAGCACCTTTTATTGCATCATCAACTGACTTAACTTCTTTTTCTTCATCAACAAATTCTTTTGCATATTCATTTAAATCAACAGAAGCATCTTGCTTTAAAATTGCATCTGCAAGAGGTTGCAAACCTTTCGCAATAGCAACACTTGCCCTTGTTTTTCTCTTTGGTTTAAATGGTCTATAAATATCTTCAACTTCAGTCATGGTAACAGCATCATCAAGAGCCTTTTGAATATCTTCAGTCATGTTACCTTGCTCAGTAATTAAGTTAGCAACATCTTCTTTTCTCTTATTTAAATTCCTTAAATAATTTAATCTATCGCTAAATGATCTTAAAACCTGATCATCGCAACTTCCAGTTAACTCCTTTCTATATCTTGCAATAAAGGGAATAGTGCAACCCTCATCAAGCAAAGAAATAATATTTTCAGTGTGGTTTAATTTTAAATTAAACTCATAGGTTAATTGCTGTTCAATTGTCATAAATATAATTCCTTTTATTTAAAATAACTTAATGGGCTAAAAACCCTAAAGTTAATTAATTATATCATATTACCCATTAAACATACTAATAAATAACCCCAATATCTTTTGTTTGAATATAAAAAAACAGGTCAACCAAAAAATGATTAACCTGATAAAAACAAAAAAAATAGATAGATACTTTTAATCGTGCTTACGATAGTTGGATTCAGCACAATCAGGTGGAAAATAAAGTATCTATCTGTGTATTATAATATCACATTCAAACGCATTTGTAAACAAAAAAATCAAAATATTTTAAAATTTTTTAAGTTTTTTGTTTTATTAAAAAAACACCTTTATTTAGGGATTTTTCAATCATTATGCACTACTTTTGACAAAAAAAATGGTTTTAATTTAAAAATAAATTTTAAGCAGAACAATAAAAACAAATTTTTATTAATTTATGGCCCTAAAAAAGCTTCAATGTTTTATTAAAATCACTATTGACTATAGTCATTTCTTGTGTTAAACTACTATAATATTTAGGAGTTATTCTATGGAAAAACACGCAAACCATAAAAGTTTAACCGAACAATTAGATGATGCAATTTTAGAAAATGCTTGCCCATTACTTGACGGCATGATTAAAACCAATAGAAGAGAAAAGAACGCCAAGCGCAACGGCTATTTTTATGGCAACGACGCTTATGAAGTTAAAAGTTATGAATTTTTAGACGCTCATAGTGGCAATCTTCTTCCATATATGTTTAAAGATATGGATTTTATGGATATATTGCATTACCTTTTTTATATTCTTGATGGAAGATCTAAAAATCCTGAAAATAAATATAATAAATACAACCCTGCAAAGGTGATGTGATTAATAATAAAAAGTGGTTTATTAAAAATTGAAATTTAATAAACCACTTTTTCTTTTTATATTAAAATGTTACAACATTAAATCCATAAGCAGTTTTGGTGTTTTCATCAATTTTAACCTTATTTGATATTTCAACACCAGCAACAATTAAAACCTCATCTCCACAAGCAAGAACAGGAGTTAAATCTCTTAATCTTCTTGGAATCTTTTTATCAATTAAATAATCGCTTAAGCTTTTAGTTCCACCACCAAACTTTTCAAAAACATCACACTCTTTTCTGAAACGCCAAACTGCATCTTTAGGAATTTTATTATAGTCAACAATATGATTATACTTACCTATTTCAAACTTTCTAGTAACATAAGTTTCAATAACGCCAAACCCAGAAATATTCTTAACACCTCTGGCAACTTTCCAAGAATTATTTTTCTTCTTAAATTTTTTATTTGTTAAAGTTAAAAAATTATATTCTTTTAAAACAGTTATTCCATTTGGCAAATTGATTTTTGTTCCATTTGGTGCTTCAATTGCCATTTCTTTAATCATTTTTATATGCTTTCTTTCAATATCTTGCAAACAATTTATTTTCTTTAACGCACGCATAACTAGCCTGCTAACAATTGAAACGTTTTGCACGAACATCGTTATTGGAATTTTAACCATTCCATCAGTTATAATAAAATCACCATCTTTAACCAAAGAATTGATATACTCATTATCCTGCTTGCAAAGCTTTCCAAAAGTGCTAATGCTCTGATCTGCATTAGGCCATTTATTTCTTATTAATGGCATAATCATATTTCTTAAATAATTTCTTGAATAATCATTTTGAAAATTAGTTTCATCATCAACATATGGCACATCATTTTGCATTATATAAGCTTGGATTTCAGTTCTTGAAGTTGTTAGCATTGGCCTAATATAACCACTTTCAGTTATAGGTTCCATTCCACTAGCACCATTAATTCCAGCACCTCTAAAAATATTAAGCAATATTGTTTCAGCCTGATCTTGCAAATGATGCCCTAAAGCAACCTTATTAACAACTTTATTTTTTATTAACGACCCAAAAACTCTATACCTTGCATCTCTAGCACCTTGCTCAACACCCAATTTTCTTTCTTCGCAAAACTTTTTAACGTTTAATTTATAATTTAAAACTCTTATTCCGTTTTGATTACAATAGTCAACAACAAAAGCGCTATCATTTTTTGAAGTTTCTCTTAAATCATGGTCAATGTTAATCGCAATAACCTCAAACCCCATTTCGCTAGAAATTGAGTTTAACACATGCAACAAACACATGCTATCTCTTCCTCCTGAGCAAGCAACACCAACTTTTTCGCCTTTTAAAATTAAATTATTATCTTTTATAAAACTTATTATTTTTTGCATTGTTATCACCTAATAATAATTATACATAACTTAAACACTTTTTTCAATACTTTATTTATTTATTCACATTATATTTTACAATCACATAGTATGGAGTGTGGGGAAATTTAACTTTAACCACAGTCGACCTTGCTAATTTAACGCCCACATTACCCCCTTTTTCACGGTTTATGCCGTTTTATATAAAATAAAGGCTATTACTTTGTGTGTAATAGCCTTTTTGCATTTATATTCAGATTTTTATAATCTATTTACCCAAACCCAACGAATTTAGGCGAGTTTATAACTTATCCACAATTTCACATGCTAATTTTTATAAATTTTAATGCATTTTTATGAATATTCGGTTTTTTATACACATATTTGAATAAATTCACATAAGTTATCCACATTTCCACACTTATACACATAGTTATCCACACGGTTTTTTGCTTAGATGTGACAAATTTATTAAAAAACATGTGATTTTATATAGTTATCCACACCATTTTGGCATACTTTTCCACAATTTACCTATGGGCACATGTATGTTGGAATAGTTTCATGCATAAAATTCAAGTTTTCCATACTTTCTTGGTCACTTGCAGAGAATATTTCAATTTCATCATTTATAGCATTTAATTCATCAGGCTTTTCTTCACAACCCTCAATCAATATGCCATTTTGAGGTTTATAAACCTCATGACGCACACACCTGCTATCAATCAACTCCCCATTTTTATATGTTTTTAAATACGCCTTTGCTTCAACACCATCTCTTGGATAACTTAACCTATAAAACTCACCTTTATATAAAACCTTATCTGTGTAATCTTTATCCATGTCAATTTTAACAACATCACCACTATGAGGCAAAACTTTAATAGTTTCACTTTCTAAATCATAACTTATTCCATCGGCCAATTCATGACCATAAATCTCAACGCCAACTTTTTCTTCATCACTAAAGGTTTTAATAAACAATGGATATTCACTTCTATTAACAAATCTCAAATCAGAAATATATTCTGCCACCATTGCATCACATGCTAACGGAACATACCCAACAGGCAAAGTATGTTTATTAACCTCAAGAATTTCAACGCCAGCCCTAATTAATGCATTGTAAAGCGTTGTGCTAGCTTGACATATTCCACCACCAACACCATCAACAAACCTACTATTATAAATTATCGTTGCCATCTGATATCCACTAGCCAAAGTGTGAGGCCCAGTGATTTTATTAAACGATATTTCTTCATTTGGTTTTATAACCATTCCATTAAACTTATTTAACGCCAACTTAACATTGTTTTTTCTACCACCAGTGCTATCTGAAACATTTGTTGTGTATTCAGTTATTTTTTTAGTTAACTTTTCATTATACTCTTTATCTATCTCAGCCTTTTCTTCAACCCAATTAAGCACCACATTAATTTTATTCGTTTTTAAAAATTGTTGATTTATGTCATCATATAATTTCGCCTTATCAACTCTCAACCCATCGCAACTTTCTGTTATTTCAAACATGTTTTCTTCATCTGGTTTAAATATTATCTCACTATTAACAGGCGCAACCTCAACCTGATTAATAATTTCTTCTATCTTTTCATCTAACCCAACAAATATATAGTTAAACGCAACATTAACAGAAGCACCCTCTTTAATCAATAAATTCAGCATGTTTAACTTCTTTTCTTTTGTGTCTAATTCCTTTTTATGCTCTTGAGATGCTTCAATTATTGAAAACACATCTGAATTAACTTCAAAATCTTTATTATTTAAAATCCACTTATTATTCTTATCACGAATTGTTAATTGAAACTCCTCAGCCACTTTATTAAAATATGTGTTCACATATTCACAAGCCTCAGCAGAACTCATTCCCGCCAATTTATTTCCATTTATAACAACACCTTCACTCACAACACCATTTGTTTTATGATCCAAAAGAAAAAACTGCATAATAACCACAATTAAAAATAATATACTTATTAACCCAGTTATTAACAATACCCTAAAAGTGGTATCTTTTTTTGTTTTTGT
>JAZUCB010000109.1:0-13908 GCA_045638985.1 Clostridia bacterium | reverse complement strand
GAACTTAGCGCCGATGGCCCAGTTAAACCACCCTACACTGCCTTTATGCAAGGAGGCTTAACCTACGAATACGGCAAACTTGGAATATTGCTAGCATTAAATAAGATTTTGAAGAAGTAAATTATTATGACAAACATTTTTTTGCTTATTAAAATTATTAAATCTTAAAAAAATAAACAATAAAAATCAAAACCCATCATTTATAAACTTTCATTAAATCGCAACAACAATCAACTTAATAAGACACCATATTAACCAACGACAAAAACAACACATTGAAAATTCAATGTGTTGTTTTTTGTTGATCAATTATAATAAACTTTTATGAAGTAGGATATTTAACTAAAGCATGATAATTTACACTTCCTTTTATTTTCTCAATTCTAACTTTCGAAGTTGCTGTTATTTTTATTTTAAAGCCCCCACTCATCAAACTATTTATAATAGCTTGGTCGCTAGAATTTTGATAATAATACATTTTATTAAAGTTATAAACAGGGCAATCAACATCATCAGTTTCAAAAGTACCAGACCAATCTTTTGACCATTTTCTAGAGCTTGTAGTCCTTACTAGATTTAATGTATTTCTAATACCCAAATCGCTTGATGCAGGAAAGTAAGAATTATGAACATCTAAATAATAATAAAATTTAGCCAAATGATAATCTCGTGTGTTCCTTGTTGAATATTCAGCCTTCTTCCATGTTAAAGCTGTTGAGCCAGAAGTATTTCGGATTGTTACTTTATCATCAGCATCATAATATCTTCTTATATCAGTTCTGCTACTAAAGTTTTTGTTTTGATTTCTTACGTCACTCGCAGTATATACCATACCACCAACATCAGAAATTAAAGAAAAACTTCCATTCGTAGCCTCAACATCAAAATTTATTTCAACAAAAGTAACACCAGTTGAACCACTTAAAGATGTTTTTGCAAATCCTGGCATAATCCAACCCTTTTCTTCTAATACTACACGCTCTTGTTCTTCGCCACTACCACTTCGAATGCCACTCGTACTATGTATTTGGCCTTGTGTATCTTCATATTTATCATTTAAATCAACATCACCTTTCCAATCTACGAAAACCTCATTCGTGTTACAATTGTTCCATCTTACATTATAGTAAGTTTCATTTTTATCTCTCTCTTCCTCATCGTTCACCCAAGTAGGATTAAACGTACCTAACGCAAAGCCTGCTCTAGTATAAGAATATTGATTAAATGCATATTCCCTCATAATAATACTTCTTGGATAAGTAAATTGTTCTATCCAATTAATTGTCTTAGAAGTTTCTCTTGTCCAAATTGCATACCAAGTTTGAATAGTTGAAGTCGTTGAATATCCATTTGTTACACCTATTTTTGCGTCACTTATAGGCATGTAATTGCTAAGCTCATCATCCTTATCACTCCAGCCAGCAAGAGTTAAATTAATAGTTGATGTTCCATCTTTAATAGATCTAGTTAAATGCGAACCAGTCGGAAGAGCAAGGTTTTGATTACTTGAATCCCAACCGAATGTTAATGCAACGATTTGATTACCATTCTTACCATTAATATTAGGCAAACTATTATAGGTTGAATTAAACGTTCCACCGTTTGGATGCAATTTCACAACAGCCACATCATAAACAGCATAATATGTTCCAGCTGAAGAAATAAATTGACTGAAAGTTAAAGTTAGATCAAACAATTTTGTTCCATCAACTAATGTAACAACCTCATCCGGATTTGCTTTTAAATCATATTTAGCTTGAGAATCAGTAGCCCAACCTTTAAATGTAGTATTGCCTCTATAACTTCTAAAGCCATAAGAGAAAGGAGCATAACCAATAGGAAGATTAGAACCATCTGGCTTATAAACAACACTTGTTTTAGCAACTCCTGCACTACCAGATTGCGTAGCAAGACCACCATTAAGGTTATAAGAGATTGTAAAGGTACCTAAAATATTTAATCCTTGATAGAAATCTAAAATAGGCAAGCCTTTATTGATGTTCGTATCAGTATTATACCAAGCTGCGTTACTTGAAACTTTAGTATTAAAACCACTGCAGAAAGTTAACCAAGCATCAGACAAGCCTGCAGATTGGTTATAAGAACCTGAGTAACCATCATAAGTCCAATCAACCCCAGTTCCAGTTCCATTGAAGTAATAATTACCAGAACCAGAATTAAGTGTTTGATTTGAAATAGCTTTTCTACCAGTTGCACTTCCTCCTACCAAATCATTTGTTGAGAATGAATTAGTTATTGTTGTTTTGTTGTTTGCGCTTTGCAAAACAAACCCAGCAACATTGGCAGATCCTCTTAATTCACCAATTGAGAAAGATTCTTCTATTTTTAATGCACCACTAGTATACCCAACAAAACCACTCACTTTATTTGAACTTGATGCATTAATATCTGCTAATGAGAAAGATTTTTTGATTGTCACGTTTCCAGCAGCAGCATTCGATCCAACAATGCCACCAATAGTAGAATTTGTTACGCTAGAATCTGTTGAGATATTATATGAAATTTGATTTGCTCCGTTATACCCAGCATATGCATTTGTAATTGTTGTTGCATCGCAAGTGTAACCAACAATTCCTCCAAAATACCCAGCATTATCTCCTATTACACTTAATGTAACATAAACTTCTGATGGAGCAAACTTAACATAACTACCTGCAGAATCATCACCTATATCCACGGAGCTAGCCACAACTGCGACAATTCCACCAATGCAATGACCAGTAATTTGAGAAGTTGTTGTTCCAAATTTTCCCTTAAATTCTAACTTATTCATATCAGAATTGTTCGCAGCGCCAACAACACCCCCAACATATGTGCCGGTACCATTAAACTGTCCTTCTCCAAACGTAACACTATCCACTTCACAACTCTCTGTTATTCTTCCTACAATTCCACCAACCCTACCAACCTTATCATCTTCTTTATTTTTACTTAGCTCTGCAGTAAAATCTCCATCAAATTGGCAGTTAGAAATTATTCCACCTTTTTTATAGCCAACAATTCCACCAGCACTTGATTTTTGACTCGCGCTGTTTGTTATTGTTAAGCTAGAACCTGAATTTATTGAGCAGGCATCATCAGTGCCAGTGCCTCCAATATTACCACTTGAATAACCAACAATTCCACCAGCATTTGTTGCATTTGAAATATTAATTGTTGTGTTTGTTATTGAGCAACCTTTAATGTTGCTTGTTGTATGGCCAACAATTCCACCAGCATGATCGTCAGTAGAAGCGCCACAGACCACATTAAGCGAAACACTTGTTCCAGTTACACTAATAGTGCTTCCAGTTAATTCACCTTCAGCTTTACCAATCAAGCCACCAGCATATTGACCACTACTAATTTCTACTGTTTGATTTGATGATAGTAAGCAATTAGAAACAGCTCCTTTTGCATAACCGATCATTCCACCAGCATAATTGCCACTAGCGGTAACTGAAAGAGCGTTTGTTAGATTCATTTGGCAGTTTGAAACGCTAGCTTCTGCCAATCCGATCATTCCACCAGCAGATTCACTTGCAGTTATTTCAATTTCTGCTGTTACTTTACATGAATTCACAGAACCAGTTGCCCAACCAACTAAAGCACCAACATAATTGTAACTTCCTGTTGGTTTAAACGTACCAGTAATATTAATATTACTTAATGTTCCAGCAGAGCTAGTAGCCAAGCTTCCATAACATGTTTTAGAATCTTTAACAACACCGCTTTTTGCTCCAGTAATATTAACTTCTAAATTCAATGCATCAATTTCTCCACCATTAATATTATTAAATAAATTTTGAGTTAATCCATTAATATATTTACTTCCACCATCATAATTCATATTAACATCAATCGGTGCCATTAAATCTGAATTGTAATCAATATTAGCAATTTGATTAAATTTTCTGTTTCCAGTTGCAACAACAACACTACCACTCGAAGTTTTATAAGTATTAGCCATTGCAACTAAATAATAGTAATCAGTTGCATCGTTAATTTGAGCCCCTGAAGACGCATTACCTGTGTAGTTATATTTTAGGGTAACATTTAATCTTCTAACAACGTTATCATGACCAAGATTTGCAGCAACTCCATTAACTGCAGAATTTGAAGAACTTTGACCGCAAGTTATTTTGTATGTTGAATCACTAAATGAAATTTCAACACTATATTTATTTAAAGCACTTGCTTTTTCAAGGGTATAAGTTATTGTTACCACTGAATAATCATCTTCAATTGTTATTGTTATAACACCTGAAGTTGAAGATTTAGCAATATTAATACTATTAACATTATAAAGTGGATAATCTCCAATTGGTTCAGAATTGTTGCTTTTAATCTTTTCAGATGAAGATTCTATAGAATAAATTGATTCAACAGTATCCTTTCCAGCAAATGCAAAACTATTTGCTCCCCAAACATTAGCATTTTCTGAAGCAGAAATAACCACTTGTTCACTTACATCACCAAACTTGTTTTTAACTTTAACACTCCAAGAGTTTCCGCTAGGCAAGTTAGAAATTAATTCACCTAGTCTAACAAAGTTTTCTGCTTGATAATAACATTCAAGAGTCATTGTAACCTCAGGATAGTTACCAGTTGAAGAATCTAAAGCAAAACAATTTTCCAATTGTGTTGATGAAATTAAAACCGAATTATCAATATCATTATTTCTAATTCTCAAATTATCATAAGCATAAATTGATCCCGAAGTTCCATTTGTTGCTCTATTATTTTCTGAACCATCTGGTCTTGCCCCACCATTTTGGGTTGCCACACTTGAAGATATTGAATAATAGCCAAACCAATAATCACCAGTAGTCCATTTTGTTGAAATATCTGTATGACCACTTGTTATAGTGTCGTCATAATTAAAGACTGTTTTATTTAATAAAATCTTATTACTTGTAGTAATTTCAACAAATCCACCTTCTCCGAAAATATTAAAGCCACCCGGAGTTGTTTTTTGCCCATATTTATAAGATTGAATAGTTGCAGTGAACGTAACCTTTTCAACCTTTAATGTTATTGTTATATCATTAGTTGAATTAACAACAATAGAAGTTGGAGATTTTATTGTGAAGGTTGTGTCAGAACCTCTTTCTGCCTTAAAGTTTGTGCTTGAATCTGTTCCATTAAGCGTGTAGCCAGATGAAATTTTCCAAGTGCTTATATCTGAAAGTTTATATAACATAGTGTTATAATTAACCAAACCTTGAGAAACCAATGTTTTTCCATTAAAAGCTTGTTTGATTGCTTCTTCAGAAATTCCTGTCCAAACAGTTGTTTCTATTTCATTTCCTAGAGCATTGGTTCCATCATTAAACTCAACAACCAATTGAGTTTCATTACGTTTGAAACGTGCAAAAATTTGAACTGCTTCGGAAATAGTGATTTTTTCATTTTCACCTAACTCAATTCCAATGATTCCATTCATTGAATATGAACTTTTATCTCCATCTCTATCAGTGTTAACAGAATCAAATGCATAACCAGATTGTGCAGTGCTAACTATAGTCAACTCAGAACCATATCTAACACCATAAACCGCATTACCGCTTGCATTTTTTCCATTAACAAAATATCCGTTAAACACAATATTTTGGCAACCAACAGAAGTTCCACCAGAAATTGTTTTAGAAGTAATGCCATGAGCGCCTGTCACTTCGATTTCTTGAGTTATTGCACCAGCATAAGTGTTATAATCTGCTGAAGTTGTGTAAATAGTTCCACTTATTGCATAAACTTCTCTATCAAAATAAACATCAATTGTTTCTAATTCTTTATTGCAGGTATATTCATAATCAGAAACAATAGAACCACCTATTTTAACTTCTTTTAAATCAAAGCCTGTTACTTCGGTGCAAGTGAATGTTATTTTTTCTCCATAATATATTGTTAATTCTGTGGTGCTAGCAGATAATTCAGTTGCTCTTGAAATTGAATCACCATTAGCATTTTTGCTAACAACATAAGCAACATTAACTTTATTTCCTTCTCCATTTGCACCAATATGACCATCACCACCACTAACTATTTGAACTAAAATATTTAAATTAACTTTATATTGATTTAAAGTTAAGCAAACATTGCTTCCAGCTTCAGCAATTGAATCAAATGTTAATGTTGAATTTAATGTGTGAGTTTCTTCATTGCTAGAATCATTAATTAAATCAAACCCTTTAGAAGTTGGATTTAATATGTTTGTTGCTTTAGCACTTGCACTAGATGCATAGTGCATATAGAATGTTACAACATTTTTATAATAACCAGTTGTAGAATCAACTTCAAATGTAAGATACAACACATTTTCTTCTACCAAAGTTGATGGTAATTCACTTGCGTTTAAAACTGTTTTGATTTTAACAATATCATCATTTGTGCAATTTGCAATTTTTATTGATGCTGATAAATTATCAATATATTCCTTTGTGAAAGTTACTTGTTTTGATAATAGAGTTTTAACCATAACAAATTCAAAACCATTTGCAGGATATTTTGTTACCACACTATCTTCATAGGTTATGCCAGTATCTTCACCAGCAATCATTTTTACTTCACTAGCAGAATAATCGTTGTTATCAACGTTATTAATTCTATAAATTTCGTTTTTAGAACCAACATTAGATTTTAAAACAACTTCATTATTATTTTCAACACTCCACTCATAACTAGAAGTGTTTCTAAGTCTAATCACGTTTCCACTAGTAATAGTTAAATTAATAACGTTATTATTTTCTTCTGATTTAGCAAGAGTAAAGTATGTGGTTAATGTGGTTCCTCCACTAATATATTTAACAGAATAAGTTGAATTAGAACCAATTTTATTTTCATCAACATCAACCAAATAATTTGAAACGAACTCATCAATATCTATATCATTCGCGAATTTGAACTCGTATGTTTGAGTTAAGCTTCCCGCTTCACCACTTCTATAAATAACCACGTCATTAGTTCTAAACATTGGATATAAACTATATTCACTGCTTGTTATATACAAAGTTTCACCATCATTAAATGCTTTTCCAGTGAAGTCTGGGCTTGTGTTCCAACCATTAAAGATTTTTCCATCAGTTACGCTTTCATTAGTTGCATCTACGTAATCTTGAATCACATAATAATATCTATCTAATGAGTCTTTAACAAAAGTGTTGGTTGAAGATATTGTAAATTTCACGTCAGAACCACCATTTTGACCAAACAACTTAATTGTAAATGCATTTGGTGTTTCTTCATCAAAATAAGTTAATTGAGGAAGCCCGATATTTTCATTTACATCATCCCAAATATACCACACACCTTTGAAATTCCAATTATTGCCACTTAAATAATAAGGATCTTTCAAATTTGTAAGGTTTGCACTTGAAGCATTCATGCAGAATGAATTTATATTTGAAACATTTCCACTTCCAACAATGCTTTCATTTGAGTTATTTGAAATATAAGCATATGAATTTGTTATTATTGGATTATTGCTTGCACTTCCAATTAAGCCACCAATTGAAGTTGCCTTTAATTCACCAACGAAATATGAATTAATAATATTTCCACCATTCATGCTTCCAACCAATCCACCAACCATTACAGAACCAGTTAAATCAGCTAAAACATAACTTTCTTCTATTTTTCCACCTTCTAATTCACCAACTAATCCACCAACTTGATTAGCAGAAATATTTATATTTGATGCAACGTATGTAATAGTTGCATTTTGAGAAACTCCATATAATGCACTAGCAGTTGCATTTTGAGAAACTCCATATAATGCACCAGCAGTTGCATTTGATGCAGAAATTTCTCCACCTAAAATTAAGTTTTCAACTGAATCGTTGCAACTTCCAGCAATTCCTCCAACATAACCATAGCCACTAAAGGTTATATTTGATGTTAAAGCTTGCAATCCTTCAGATGTATTATTAATTTCAGAGTTTGAACTTCCGGCAATTCCACCAACATTGAATGTTGACTTTGAAGAATAACTGCTAGAAGTTTTTTCTTTAATTGTTACTTGAATATCTTTACCAATTGAAATAATGCAACTTGCAACTTCACCAACTAAACCAAGTTTTGAAGTTTGAGAAGAAGTTGCTTTATCTGTTATTTGCACTTCATTTAAGTAAATCAAATTATCAGAAATTGAAATTGTTTGATTACCACTGATTTTTCCAAACACACCCAAATTAACAGATGCATTGGTCAAGGTAACTTCGCTTGAAATAGAATTGCTTTCACTAATAGTTAAACCATCAGTCAACATCAAATTACCCGCAAAATAACCAGCATTTGAATTTCCACCATTTAATTCAAAGTTTATTGATGTGATTGAATAGCCTTCTAAATCTATTTCACCACCAGCTAAGCTTCCATTTCCAAGCACTCCACCAATATTAGAGGTTCCAGTTGCTGAAATTGTTAAATTGCTAATTGCTGGAGCAAAATCAGTTAATGAAAGGCTTCCATTTCCAACCATTCCACCAATGCTTGATTGAGCATTTGAAATGATATTCGCATTGCTTAATGTTATTTTTCCAGTTAAGTTTGTTGAATCTGCACTTCCAACAATGCCACCAATTTGGTTTGTGCTTAAACTTGAAGTAACTTTAATTTCTTTTAAATCAAAATTACACTCTTGAATAGTTATGTTATTAGCATAACCAACCACACCACCAACCATTAATGTTGAGATAGAATCAGAATCATGGTTCGCAGAAATTGTTAAATTACCAACCACATACGAACTAGCATTTGTTAATTCAATTGTAGTTGCTTTACCAACCAATCCGCCAAAATGAGTTAACGAATCACTTGAAATTGAATAATTGCCAATTGTTGCCCCATTAATTGTTAATGCACCAGTGCTTTCGCAAACTAATCCACCAAAGTGAGTTATATTACTCAAATCCAATCCTGAAACATTAATTGAACTTGAACATGCAGTTAATGTTAAAGTCCCACTATTGTTTCCAATTAATCCACCAAATTTAGTCAAATCAGAAATGCCGTTTATGTTTCCACTAATTGCAACGTTTGCTAAGCTTCCACCAGTTGAATTTTGAATAAATCCAGCAAAGGTTCCATTTGCAGAACAATTTGTTGCAAAACTTGAAATTAATTCAACATTTAAATTAGCAACACTTCCAATAAATTCGTTAATCAAAGTACAAGGAGCACTAATTATTTTATAATTGTTTCCTGCGTATTCGCCTGAGAATGAATCAACTTGAACCATTTTTAGATTTGTTGCATTAATATCATTTTGCTGAGCATATTTTAAACTTGGATAATTAACAACTAAATAGTTCCAATCTGCCACCGACTTAATATTATAAGACTCAACAGTTTTATTAAATAAATAAGTTGCACAAATTGATGAACCATTTTCTATTGTTTTTGTTTCACCATTTAATCTAATTTCATCATCATTATAAGCAAATTTATATGAACTTGCATCAGCACCATAATCTTTATTAATAGTAAATACAAATGTTTTTTCGCTATCAATAATTAAGCCTTTTGCTCCAGTTATTTTAATCGTAACCACATTTCTATCTGTGTTCACGCTTGCAGAAACTTGGCTTCCAGCAAGAACTTTAATATTAGTTAAAATATCATAAGATGTTCCTATTTCGTGATTAGATAAATCAACACCCGAAGTTAATTCAACACCATTTTCACTCCAAGAATCATAACTATCTTTCAAATTCTTTTGAAGAGAAACAGTGTAAACCTCTAGCAATTGAACTTTAACAATTGGCCCACTTCCACTTAGCGCAACTGCTTCATCTTCTGAATCTTTTGTTGCACACAATGTGTATAAACTGCTCATTCCCAATAATGATATTTGTTCGCTATTCATATCATAAATAGAATTTGCATCTAATTTAAAGTAGAATGTTTTTGAAATGTTGTTTGGATCAACTATTGTGTAGTCAATTCGTTTTTCATCATCATTCCAGTTTGCACTAATTAAACTATTATAAACATATGAAATTGTGTTAATTTTGCCAATGTTATTAATCGATTCATCATATCCAAAGAAACCAGATCCTGTTTCTCCACTTAAATCGATGCCACCCATATCATTATAACCTTTAACTGCTATTAAAGTTAAATCAAAGGTTTTTCCTGAGTTGTTTTTAATAACAACTTCAACATTGCCAATTATATACGCACCTTTAATAGTTATTGTTGCAAATTCACCATTAACAACAACTTCAACAATATCAGAATTTATAGTTTTAGTTCCATCTGCATTAGTTTTAATTAGTTCAAGAGAACTTCCATTAACTTTAACTGTGATATTTCCAACAAAATTAAAGTTTTTATTCATATTAGGAACTTCATAGTTTGCATCTGCGCTTAATCTAATAACTAAATCTTTACCTCTATATATTGTAGAGTTGCCTTTTGTTCCGTTAACTGATTCAGTTGAATAACCAAATGATGCAAAGGTTGCCTCAACATCATATTGTTCAGGAACAAATTCAATAGTTAACACTAATTCCTTTGGATCATTTACTTCATTTGATTGACCATAATTATTACCGAAATCACTTGCTGTTACTTCATAAACCCCATCTGAATCATAGCTTAAACTTGAGTTTATTTTCATTTTAATCGTGTAACCAGTGATGCTTGAATTAGCAACGCTAACACTTTCACCACACTTAACAACTAAATCTGTTACACTCGCACTCCAAGAACCACCATTTAATGTGTAGGTAACTTCTACCCCACCAACTACCATAATGAATGAAGTTCCATCTGGAATAATGTTATTGTTTTGATTATCTTCAACATTAACAATTATCTCTGGGCTAACAAACTTAATCAACCAATCAACGCTTAAATCAATTGAAGTTATTCCTGAGAAATTTGGATTAATATTATCAAGTAATAATGTTCCACTTCCATCAACTAATTGAAGTTTGTTTTCATTAAACACAAATTTAACAATTGTTCCAACGCCAATGTTAGAATATGTTTCATAATAATAACCATCACGAGTGAAATTGGCTTGTCTTTCTAATACAATATCTTCGTTATATTTTCCAAACAATGTTTTAGTTAAAGAATCATCAGAATCTGGGCTTAGAACTATATTAAATTCCATTTTCTCTGCACCACAATTTGCTTTATCAATAACAATTGTGTGGTTCTCTGAAAGAGCTGAGAATGAAATTATAATATCTTTTAAGTATCCACTAGTTGTTGAATTTCCAATAGCAATTGAATATCCCACATTCGTTAAATCAACGGTTGAACCATCAATCAAACTAGTTCCAGTCATACTATTGATATTTATTAATATACCATCAATAATTATTTCAGTGATTTCATAATAACCTAACTTATTACTGATATAAATTAATGCATCGCTTCCTTGTTTTAGTGCATATGATTGCTTAGAAATATCACTTCCAGCATTTCCGTCACTATCAACATATTCAGCAGATGTTATTTCATAACCTTCCTCAAGTGTGAAGCTTAATGAAATTGCACTATCCCATGTTGCATATAAGTCTAGAGTTCTTCCAATTAAATTATCACTTACGTCTTTTAAATCAGTTGCAGTTATTGCACCACTGGTTGTTGAACTATCTGTTAATTTATAATTTGCACCATCTTTAATTAGTTTAAATGCAGTTGAACTTAGCAACTCTTTTGCCATTGCATTTGCAACTGCCCCGTCATGAGAATTATTTGCATACCAACCTTTAAATGCCAATCCAGTTGCAAGAGTTGGATCTGATTTCAATAAATTCTCATAATCACTATCCATTGCAGGCAAAGTGATTTCTTCACCAAGAATAACTTTTAATTCTTCAAATTTATATGAATATGGGTTTGCACTAGTTTCTAAATAATCAGCAAAGCTAGAAGCATTGCTTGAAACAAATGTTGTTATGTTTCCATAAATTTCATTAAAGTTTAATGTGAATTCTTTAGCATATGCAGGAGCAAGTTTCATCACATACACACTATGAGAAACACCTTCTTCATCAAGTAACGTTTCTTCATCAAGTAAATATTTCATACTTTCAGAAAGAAGTATTGAACTGCCTGCAAATTTTAATAAATATTCTTTGCTTGCATCATATTCAGAAATTGCAACATTATTAATTGCAGTTACTTTTTCATCAGTTATTGTTGCAATAAAGTCACTCACATAATCATCTCTAGAAACGTCTGATGAAATTGCCTTAACTTGATTATCTAGTGATTTTAAACCAACTAATCTATAGCCAAGTTTATCTCTAAATAATGCAGAATAAGCACCTTTTGCTTGAACCTGATATTCATCACCAATATATAAACCAGGTGAATATTCTCCCTCGTCCATCATTCCATTTGAGTTTTTGTCAAAGTGAATGAAAACACCTGTGTTTAATTGAGCTTCAAAAGTTATTGTTTGGTTTTTATCATCAACTTTTAATGTGTAATTAGGATTTGAACCTATATCTTCTGCAAAATCGCTAACCAATAAAATATTTGCAGAAGTCGCCTTTGAATCCACAGCAATTGTTTTACTATACATTGCCCCATCGCTATAAACCCAATTTACATGTTTTCTATAATAATTACTTAACGTATTTTTTATTGGATCAAGAATTGAAAATTCTTCTGCTATAGTTTTGTTTGAATAAGTATAAACACTTCCCTCAAACTCAATATTATATGTTGGCAAATAAACACCATATAAATTAATAACATTTCCAGCTAACACATACTCAGAAATATTATCTTTATTTAATTCAAAACTTGATGTTGTTTCATCAAATTTATAAATTAATAATTCATCATTTTTGCCATAATTAGTGTTTGAAATTGAAACACTATTTAATTTAGTGAAACCAATTAAGAAATAAACTTTGCCATCGCTAGCAGTAACTAATTGCTCACGTAAATTTAACCCATTAGATTCTGTTATAACACTTGCATCAATAGTGATTCCAAACACTGAAGTATCTGTTGCACTATAGACTTTGATTGCATTAGCATTTAATTCTGTTGCATAAGAATAACTTCCTTCAACCCCATTTAACTCATAATAGAAATTAACGGTATATTCAACAGCTTGCCATTTAGCGTTTAATGTTACTTCAGGATTATTATCACTAACCATGATTTTATATTCACCTGAACCATTTGAAACACTAAACATATTAGAATCAGCACTATAAGGATTAATTGCATACTCAACACCATTTAGTTCATAACTCCAACCTGCTAAAGTGAAACCGGTTCTTGTTATTTCAGGAATATTAAATGATGTGTAAGTTGTTTGATTTAAAACAACAAACATATTATTTGAGCTATCAATTTCGAATCCACTATCTTTTAATTTATCTGCGAAATCACTTTCTGCAGTGCCTAAATCAAATTTAAGAGTAAACACTTTTAACCATAAAGCATTAATGATTAATTCATTACCAGAAATTGGTAATTGAATTTTTGAAGTTTCGCCATTTTTTCCAAATTCTTTTTCATCTAAAATCTCATCAATAGTTGCAACAAAACTACCATCTGCGTAAGTCCAACCATTAAAACTATAGCCCACTTTATCTTGTTTATAACTTGGAATTTGAATTGTTTGGCCAACCTTAATATTTTCATAATTTTCATCAACATTTCCATCAGATATAAAATTAACTGTGAAAGTTTTTAAAGAGTATTCAACTTGAACACTAGCAATATCAGCTAACGCTGTTCCTTCTAAGTTAATCAATTCGCTATTTTCAGCATTTGCAATGGTTGCAATATTATCTAATGCATAATCATCGTTTTTAGCTAATGAAATAGTTAATTTATCTGTGTAAGCAATATTTGAAATAGAAATTTCAAGTTTTTGCTCTGTTTTTGAATCATCAATATAAGTCGTTGCATCTTTAGAATAAT